>JALUZQ010000087.1 GCA_027011725.1 Sulfurimonas sp.
CACTGTGATTAAGACACGTTCATCTTTGACTATCACCTTTTTAATCTCATCATGAATATCTTCAACTTGATTATCTGATGGTTTTATCTCTATAATTGGGTCAAGCAGTCCGGTAGGACGAATGATCTGCTCAGCTTTTACAGCAGAGAGTTCAAGCTCATACTCTGCGGGTGTTGCCGAGACAAAAAGATAGTGCGGTGCTTTGTTGATGTATTCATCGAGTTTAAGCGGTCGGTTATCAAGCGCTGAAGGCAGACGAAAACCATACTCAACAAGCACCTCTTTTCTCGCCCTATCCCCTGCATACATCCCACGGTACTGCGGCAGTGAGACATGTGACTCATCCACGATGACCAAGTACTCTTTATGATTTTGTTCAAAATAATCAAGCAAAGTAAAAGGTGCTTCACCCGGCTTTTTATTTGTCAGCAGTCGCGAATAGTTCTCAATTCCCTTACACATTCCTGTTGTTTGCAACATTTCCAAGTCAAACTCAACACGCTGTTTAAGTCTTTGATACTCTACAAGTTTGCCCTCTTTTTGAAAGTACGCAAGCCGCTCATCAAGCTCCTCCTCTATACGCTTCATAGCCACAGCCATCTTCTCTTGAGATACACTAAACTGTGATGTTGCATAGATCGTGACACTTTTATGCTCTTCGAGCTTCTTATTATCTATCACATCGAAAGTATAAATCGCCTCTATTTCATCACCAAAGAACTCTACTCGTATCGCCTCTTGCTCAAAATAGGGAGGGTAAATATCTATACTCTCGCCATTCACACGAATATGCCCACTGTCAAAATAGGTGTCATTACGAGAGTAACCCATCTCCACTAAACGCAACAGCAGCTTTTTCTGTGCTATTTCATCCCCTACTTCAAGCACCTGTACCATATTTTGGTACTCTTCAGGGTCACCTAGTCCATAGTTCGCAGAAACGGAGGCAATAACAATGACATCGTCGTAAGAGAGCAGATTTGCCGTCGCACTCAAACGCAGTCGCTCTAACTCATCATTGATAGCGCTGTCTTTTTCTATAAAAAGGTCTTGACGAGGAATGTAGGCTTCTGGCTGATAATAATCATAATAAGATACAAAATACTCTACATGATTATTTGGAAAAAACTGACGAAACTCACTGTAGAGCTGTGCGGCAAGTGTTTTGTTATGCGTCATAATGATAGTCGGCATTTTCACATTCTCTATGACTCGCGCCATAGTATGGGTTTTACCACTGCCTGTTACCCCTTCGAGGGCTTGATAACGGTTGCCGTTGAGAATACTTTGTGAGAGTTTCTCTATTGCTTTAGGCTGATCTCCAGCTGGTTCATATGGCGATTCTACTTTAAAATTTATATCTTTTTTCATTAGTGAGATTATAGCTAAATAGCTTAAATAGAAACCCTGTTCTTTCCGCTCTCTTTTGCTTTATAGAGCGCTTTGTCAACACGCTTGAGGAGAGTGTCTTGAGTGTCATCATCAAGAATGGTTGATACACCAAAACTAGCCGTCACTTGAACAACTTTATGAAATTTGTACTTTTCTATGAACTTACGAAGCAATTCTGCGCGTCTGCTTGTACCTGCCATATCAGTTAGAGGGCAAATTATCAAGAACTCTTCTCCACCCCATCGCCCGACAATATCTGTATCGCGCGTATGCTCTTGGAGGATCTTTGCAATGGACTGCAATACCTTGTCTCCAACTTGATGTCCATATTTGTCATTGATATTTTTAAAGTTATCTATATCAATCAAGATGACTCCAAATGGCTGATGTGAGCTTTGGAACTTTTTTAGCTCCCTTTCAAACGCAGTGTCAATTCCTAGTCTGTTATGGATATTTGTCAACTTATCTGTAATACTCACGGCTTGGAGTTTTTTATTTGCAGCTTGCAGTTTATAAGTACGCTCTTGCACCTGCTTTTGTAATTGATTTTTTGCATTGTTTATGATATTTATCTTCTCTTCTTGCAATATTTTTAACTTGTATGCTAAGGCTAAAGAAAATAATAACATCTCAAAAAAGGAACCAAGGACAATACCATGTCTCGTTATAAGGTTGTATTCCAAATAGCCATCTGTCATCAATGAAAAAATCGTTGACATTGAGAGAAAAAAGAGTTGCGCGATGATATAAAAAAGTGCTGTTTTATTTCCTGCAAAGTAGCTTTTAAACCCTGCATAGAGTAAAAATAAAAATACAAAAGTTGCAAGTCCGTTTAAAATAGTAAACGCAGTATGCACATCAAACCAGGAATAAATAGCTAAAAATATATAGAAATACCCCAACGACTTGATAACAGTGTCAATCTTTGGAAAGAGATGCTTTGTATCAAGAATTTCACTACTGAAAAAGAGTACAAAAGCTATCCAAAAAGGTATAAATGAACCTGTAAGATAATACTCAGCTGTACTGCTAAACGCAGTAAAAGGAGCAAAACCATTTAATTCTGTCTGCCAAAGAGCAAAAAAAGTAACATACAATACATAATAGAGATATGTTTTATCTCTACTATACAAAAAGATGAAAAAATTATAAAGTATAAGGGCAAGTGCAGCACCCAAATAGAGAGAAATGATTCTATCATGCACCAGTGTTGAGTGTTGTAATGACTCTTTGTCTAAAAGACGAAGTGACACATAATTTGGAAAGAGACCAAAGATTCTTACATACACCTCTTTTTGCTCGTGCGCTTTTAAGTGTATAGGAAACTGAGGATTACTATTTTCTACAACTCCCTCTTTATTTAAACGATGGACACCTTTTTCAAATTTACGCACTGTTCCGTCACTTGAAATAATATAACAGTCAATCTCATGTAAAAAGGGTTCAGTCGCTTCAAGAATATAAGTTAAGTTTTTGTCTGTACTGTTTTTGACCTCAAAACGGTACCAAAAAGATGATTTTGAATACCCTGTGCTGATTTTATTTGAGGCAGGAACAAAACGCTTGTTTTGAACTGCACTAAAGGAGAGTGAGTTATTTGTATCTTCAAACATTTCCACCTGAAAGTCATCAAAAATCTGATGTTCAGAAGCAATAATGAGAGGTTTAGCAAAAAGAGCACTAAAACAAAAAAGGAGAAGAAAAAATATTTTATGCATGAAATATATACT
>JALUZQ010000088.1 GCA_027011725.1 Sulfurimonas sp.
ATGCTGATGAGGTAATGCGATGATAAAACTGGTAAATGTCGTAAAAACATACGATGGGGATGTCAAGGCATTACAAGAGACGACGCTTGAGTTTCAAGAGGGGGAGTTTGTTGTACTTAAAGGGGTGAGTGGAAGCGGAAAGAGTACTATTCTCTCTCTTATAGCAGGACTGCTCAAGCCGACATCGGGGGAGGTCATTGTCGATGGCAAACAGATCTCAAAATTGCCTGATCATTTTTGTAGTGAGTTTCGACGTGACACTATCGGTTTTATATTTCAGCGTTATAACCTTATTCCAACACTGAGTGTCCGTGAAAATATTCTTTTGCCGCTTTTGCCAAAAAATCTTGCAAAAGAGGAGATGCAAGAGAAGTTTCAAAGAGCAGTACAACTCTTTCATATTCAGCACAAAGAGGAGAGCCTTGTAAAAAATCTCTCAGGTGGCGAGCAGCAAAGGGTGGCAATAGCGCGTGCGAATGTGAATGACCCTAAAATAATTTTAGCAGATGAGCCGACGGCAAATCTCGATGCAAAGCTCTCTTTGGATTTTATTGAGATTATGCGAGGGCTTAAAGTATCAAATAGAACCATAATTCTAGCAACGCATGATCCACTCTTTTTTGATCTCGATTTTGTAGATAGAGTTATAGAGGTAAAAGAGGGGCAATGCTATTAACACCTGAAATCCTCACACTTGACATTTTAAATGGACTTTTTCTTCTCTTTGGGAGTGTGGCATTTTACTTTAGTGTGCGTATTTTACTCTATTACGACGCATCTGCTACGACTCCTTTGCAGTATAGGCTTGAGAAGCAGAGTTATCTTGTCTCGACTATTATAAAGTTTATCTTTGCGCTTAAAATCCCGCTTTTTATCTTTTTTATCTTTACACTTGACAAAATATCTACCATGCTTCCCGGTGCAATGTGTGCGGCCGGTGTTGTAAACGCAACGGTGTATGGCACACCGCTTTTAATGCTGAAAATTTTAAATCTTTACCTCTTTGCTTACTGGATAGTGCTCAATAATGAAGATATGAAGTTTGAAGACAGAAGATACCTGCATTTAAAATTTCTTGTTTTTGTGATTGCCTATCTGCTTTTACTTGTTGAGATTCTATTGCAGTTGGCGCTGTTCTTCTCTATTGATATAAGCAGTGTAGTTGATTGTTGCGGTGCTGTTTTTTCAACGACAAATGGTACCTATATGGCGGAACTTTTAGGGGCAAAGCCGCTCTATATTTTAAGTCTATTCTATGGAGTGTTTACATTTATAATTATTGCTTATTTTATAAAAAATAGATACCTCTTTTCGCTGCTGAACCTGCTCTATTTGATTATTGCGCTTGTGAGCTTAATAGCATTTTTTGGTACATATATTTATGAACTGCCGACACATCACTGCCCATTTTGTCTGTTGCAAAAAGATTACCACTACATAGGCTATTTTCTCTATATTTTTCTTTTTATCGGTACATTCTATGGAATTGTTTTGGGAGTCATTTCATTTAATAAAAGAGAGTATTTGCAAAAGTTTCATATCTCTATGATATTTGATACACTTTATCTTTTGGGTGTGAGCTATTATCCGCTTGCGTATTATTTGAAAAATGGTGTTTGGCTTTAGACTCTGCCCTCTGGCCCAAATTTATCGCTCCACCACTCATCAGGAGTATAGGTGCTTTTTTTGATGCTCTCTTCATCGAAAGGGTACTCATAGTTGGAAGTGTAGTCTAAAATAGTTTTGTAGGCCTCATTGATCTTCATACTCATTTGCGTCGCTTTTTCGATGTCATCTTTGTGTTTGTCAGGATGCCATTTTTTCATCAGGTTTTTGTATTTGTTTTTGATCTCTTTGAGGGAGGATTTTTCGCGAAGGCCAAGGAGTGATTTGGCCTTCATTATTTTGGAGAAGGAGCTCAAGAACTCTAGTCTTGTTGGTGTCTCAAGAATGATGGCATATCGAGATAATCACCGTCTAAGTCTCCATTTACAACGAGACGTGGACGTGCTTTAGGACGTGGAGCGACAGGTGCTTCGCTTACAAAGTCTTCATTATTTGTAGTAGTAGAGAGTTCTTTTTCAAAACCGGTTGCAACGATCGTGATTTTTACGAAATCTTCAGGAAGCGTAGTATCTGTTGATGTTCCCCAGATAACCTCTGCATCATCGTGTGCGCTCTCGTGAACGACATCCATAGCATCTGCAAGCTCAAGCATAGGAAAATCAGGATGCATACTAAAGTGTACAAGTACACCCATTGCTCCGTTTATAGACATATTGTCAAGCAGTGGAGACTCAATAGCCGCTTTTATAGCTTCATATGCAGCATTTTCACCTTGATGTTCACCAACACCCATAAGTGCCATACCTTTATGACTCATAACAGTCTGTAAGTCGGCAAAGTCAAGGTTGATGTCGTTGTCTCCACTTGAGAGAATAACACCTGATGTTCCACTTACAGCTTGAGCCAAAATAGCGTCAACGATTTTAAAGCTCTCTTTGAGACCAAGTTTTCTGTCGATGATAGAAAGCAGCTTGTCATTTGGAATAACAACAATAGAGTCACTCTCTTTTTTCAGCTCTTCTAAACCGGCTTCAGCAAGCTTGAGTCTTTTGCTTCCTTCAAAACGAAAAGGCTTTGTAACGATAGAGATAGTAAGTGCGCCAACCTCTTTTGCGATCTGAGCAACAACAGGAGCAGCACCGGTACCTGTTCCACCGCCAAGACCAGCAGAGATAAATACGATGTCTGCACCATCAAGTGCCTCGCGTATCTCATCATAGTTCTCTAATGCTGAGTCTTTCCCAATGTTT
This sequence comes from Sulfurimonas sp., assembly GCA_027011725.1. GTDB lineage: Bacteria > Campylobacterota > Campylobacteria > Campylobacterales > Sulfurimonadaceae > Sulfurimonas. The sequence continues at coordinate 2,817 of JALUZQ010000088.1, forward strand.
GGCTTCATACCTGCACCAAGACCTTTTGTCAGTTTTGCACCGATCTGGATCTTCGTTGCTGCACTTGTTTCACTTAAAACCTGTGCGTCTGTATTGATAAGCATCATCTCAATGCCTGTAACACCTTCATTGAGCATATGACCTATCATATTACCGCCACCGCCGCCTACACCGACTGCTATAATTCTTGCTCCGCTAGGATTATGCGCTTCTTCTACTACAAATGGTTCCATCATTTCACTCCTTTAAAATAACTGGGTCGCCCAGTTCCAAAACTTGCTCAAGCTATTCGCTTCATCACTCTTTTTCTCTTTTTCATCTGCTAAATTTATCATCTTTGCCTTTTTTACAGGTTCTTCTGATGGTGCAACCGGAATATCTGCCGGTGTTGTCACAAAATCAACACTGCTTTGCGTAACTGGTGTCTCATTCGTGTGGCGTACACGTTTGTTGACATCTATCTCATACGGTGTGTATGCATTTGCAGAGTACATGACGAGCCCAACAGCACTTGAGTACTCAGGCCCACGCAGTGAGTCAAAAAGACCGTCCATCTCGATAGGTTTTGCAAGTCTGACCGGAATTGAGCCAAAAGTTGCTACTGCCAAATCACGGATGCCTTCCATTTTCGAAAAACCACCGGTAAGTACGATGCCTGCACCTATTTGGTCTTTAAGTCCACTGTTTTCGATGAACTGTGCCAAGATCATAAGTGTCTCTTCAACACGTGCAAAGATGACATTATGTACCACTTCTAAAGAGACCTCATGCGTGGTGTTCTCATCACCGATTATAGGAAGCTCAATAAGTTCATTACTTGGTGTGAGGAGTGAACCGTAAGTGAGTTTGACTTTGTCTGCAACATTAAGAGGAGTATGCAGTGCCATAGAGAGGTCACTTGTAACATGGTTTGAACCTACACCGAGAAACTCATTGTATCTGACAGAGTTTCCGGAGTATATCGCGATATTACTTGTATTCCCACCCATATCTATGACAGCAGCACCGAGTTCTCTCTCATCTTCATTGAGTGTAGCAATGGCAGAAGCATAGCTGTTAAGTACGATGTTTTCTACATCAATACCCGCACCTTTGACTGCTTTTTTCAAATTGTTTAGGTTTGACTTTTGCGTAGTGATGATGTGTGTCTCTACTTCCAAGCGAGAGGCATTCATGCCAAGAGGGTCTTCTATGTAATCCTGGTCATCTACTTTAAAGTTAAATGGAAGAGCATGAAGCACTTCATACTCATTTGGGATATTTGCATTGTAAAGAGATGTATGCATAACACGTTTTATCTCTTCGAGTGATATCTCTTTACTTTGGATATTTACAATACCATTGGAGTTAAGACTTTTCGTATAAGCTCCTGACATTGAGACAATGGCAGTTGAAATATTACTTCCAGAGACACGTTTGGCATCTTCTACAGCAGTTCGAATACTTCTTGCTGCTAACTCGATGTTAGTGATGCTTCCTTTTTTAAGTCCCTGAGCTTTGGTTATACCTGCTCCGGTTACGGAGATAGAATTGTCGTTGTCTATTTCGGCAGTGATTGCGCAAATTTTTGTAGAGCCAATATCTATGGCTAAAACAGTTCTACTCAACTTAGAGTCCTTTGATATATATCTCAGTTTTATACATATTTTGGAGTTTTTTGATTAAACCTTCATTAAATATTGCACTTTTCAGTTTAGCCATTTCACCATTTAGTTTTACGTTAGTGTTAGGAAGCATCTTTTGTTCCAAAATGTTATATAAAACAACATTTCCATCATTGAGTGTTATAAGCCCTCGTTTTTTATCACTAACGAAAAGTTTTTGTAAGAATTCTGTCGCTTCTACTTGAGAGAGATCTTTTAATTTATCGGCTGCGTTTACAGTGATAAAGTCAGTTGTTTTTCCTGTGAAGTTCTTAACCGATTTTACAGCAAGTTTTGCAAGCATCTGTTTTTGCATCTCTTGCATATAAAGAGGAATGAGTGCCTCTTTTGCTGCTTCAAAACTCTTTGCTTGTGCAGGAATGATTTTTTTGAGTTTAAATATATAGTAACTCTCTCCGACTGCGATAGGTTTCATATATGGCGCTGCGAGTGAACGCTTTGATACTTTTGAAAGTACATCTGCATTGAAAGGGTTGTTTGAGACAGAAATGTTCGCATCTTTTGGTGTAACAGAAGCATCAAGTTTGTTTTTCTTAAACGCAATGTATTTTCGTAGAGCCTGATCTTTTGTCGCTTTTTTATTGAGCTCTTCTATGACTTTTTCTTTTGCTGCACTAAGTGGAAGGATTTTTCCCTCTTTGTCTTTAAAGTGTGTTCTGTTGTCTTGATAGTATGCGGCAATTTTCTTTGCATCATACTCTTTTGTTACAGGTGCTTGTTTTATGTATATTACTGCATAAACGACATCACTCATAAAGTCATTTTTACGTGTTTGCCAAAACTCTCTGAGTTTTGCATCAGAGATGTCAACTTTGATGTCACTAAGAGCAAGGCGTTTGTAGTTTATTTTGTCGGCAATCTTGAAAATAGAGGCAATCACATTTTTTTCATTTTCTGAAGTTTCTACAGGCAGAAGTTTCAAAGTTTTCTCTATAAGTAACTCTTTTTTAAGCTCTGCTTCATACTCAGTCGGTGTAAGCCTGTTTTGAGAAAGTACCTGTTTGTATAACTCTGGATCAAAGAGTCCATTTTTATAGAAGGCTTTTTGAGAGCGCAGGACTTCAATGACTTCTTTATCTGAAACCGTCAAATCGTAATCGTTTGCAAGATTTAAAATAAGCGCTTGTTGGAGGAGTCTTTGAAGTGCCTGTTTTTGCAAACCAAACTGTTTTGCCTTCTCTTCATCAAAGTTACCTTTAAAAACTTGGTTATATTGGTTATAAAGACGTGAGTAGGCTTTTTGCAATTCCCCTTGAGAGATCTCGACATCACCCACTTTTGCGACAGCTCCCGCTTTATCTCCGTAACTGTATTGTCCCCAGCCAACAAAACCAGCACCGATAAAAGCGATAGTCGAAATCCAAATAGTAATAATAAGCCACTTCTTGTGTCGTTGCATCCACGTAATCATAATAAAATATACCTTCTTTCTCAATTTTACGTAATTCTATGTAAATTCGTATTAAAACTTGATAAAGAGGGCATACAAAGCTATAATTTACGTATGAATAATTTAGAATTGAAAAATAGAGATTTGGATGTCCTTTGGCATCCTTGTACTCAAATGAAAGACCATGAAACGCTGCCGCTTATTCCCATTAAAAAAGCTCATGGAGTTTATCTTGAAGATTTTGAGGGAAATAGATACATAGATGCCATCAGTAGTTGGTGGGTGAATATGTTTGGACATACTAACAGTTATATAAATGAAAAAGTAAAAGAGCAGCTTGACACACTTGAACACGTGATTTTAGCGGGCTTTACGCATGAACAGGTTGTGAGACTCTCAGAGCGTTTGGTAAAACTAACACCTCCAAATTTAGACAAATGTTTTTACTCAGACAATGGTTCATCGGCAGTAGAAGTGGCTTTGAAGATGAGTTTTCATGCCCATCTTAATGATGGTATAACAAAACCGCTTTTTGTCTCGCTAACAAACTCTTACCATGGAGAGACCATAGGTGCGCTGAGCGTAGGAGATGTAGAGCTCTACAAAGAGACCTATGAGCCTTTGCTTCTCAATACCATACAAACACCTGTACCTGAAGATATGAGTATAGAAGCAGCCATAAACGCAGCGACTGCGTTTGAAGAACTCTGCGCTCAACGTGCTGATGAAATAAGTGCCATTATATTAGAGCCGCTTATTCAAGGAGCAGGGTATATGCATATGTACCATGGTGAATTCTTAGTGCGTGTGCGTGAGATATGCAGCAAATACAATGTACATCTGATAGCGGATGAAGTAATGGTCGGATTTGGGCGTAGCGGGGAGCTTTTTGCAACACAAAAGGCCGGAATATCTCCTGACTTTTTAGTCCTTTCAAAAGGGCTCACAGGTGGGTATCTGCCACTCTCTGTTGTACTGACTTCAAATGAGATATATGCCAAGTTTTATTGTGATTACAATAAGTTTAAAGCCTTTTTACACTCTCACTCCTATACAGGCAATGCACTTGCCTGTGCTGCTGCAAATGCAACACTTGATATATTTGAAAACGAAAACGTCATTGAAAAAAATAGAGAACTCGCTGCATATATGGCACAAAAACTGCAAGCTTTTGCAAAACTTTCAAATGTAAAAGAGATACGCCAAACAGGAATGGTCGCGGTTGTAGAGCTTCAAGGGTATGCTCCTGAGGAGCGAATAGGTTTGAGAGTCTATCAGTATGGATTAGATCATGGAGTACTGCTGCGTCCTCTTGGACATATTGTTTACTTTATGCCTCCTTATATCATTACAAAAGAGGAGATAGACATAATGATGGATACCGCTTATGAGGCGATCAAAGCCTTATAGGTTTAGTCAAATTCAAATGTTGCAGAGGATGTATCATTGAGCATCAAAAGTCTGCAACTCTTTTCTAAAATGGCAAGCTTCTTTGCCATCTCATGCAGGTCTCTACTGTATGCATAGACTCCATATCCTCTAATAACTATGATGTTCGTTTTTTGTGTTTGGAAGTAGAGTGTAATCTCGCTTTGCGCTCTGTCATACCAATCTTCAAACTGTTTTGGACTATAGATCTCTATGGAGCCAAGCTCTTCATAACCAAAGTAGTCCATAGGTGTGATGATGTTATGGGTAAGGGAATAGGCTGTCGTAAATTGAGGCATAGTAAAGCAAATGAATTTCGCTTCGGAAATATTGGAGTAGATACTGTGATGGATATCAGCATCAATACTTGCCTGTTTCCATCGGTAATCTTTTTTAAAGTAGAGCTCGATGAGACTCTTCTCATCAAGCGCATCAAAAATAGCCTCTTTGGTATTAATGATAAAACGTCCCGTCTCTGTTTTGGCAGAGAGCGAACCGTGGTAAATTCCAAAGAAGTCCTTGCGAAACATAGAGAGTGAGAGATTCGCAAGCTGCTTTTTAAGATGCGTTTTATTCATAGCTGACTATTTAAACCAGCTTTTCATCTTGTCAATGACCGAATCAAGAATTGTCTCATGTGGTTTTGACTCGATGCCAAATGACTCTTGAAGCTTGTCTAAGAGTTCAAGCTGCTCCTCATTGAGCTTTTTAGGATACTGGATCTTAACAACTGCAATGAGATCACCTTTTCCATGCCCATGCACATCTTCAATACCTTCACCTCTAAATACAAAGCGTTGTTTGTCTTTTGTTCCTACATCGAGTTTCAACTCAAGCTCACCTGTAAGTGATGGAATGGTAAGCGTGTCACCTTTTACAGCCTGTGTAAAGAAGACTGGAATCTCTATGTAGATATCATTGTCATCTCTGATAAAGTGCTTGTCAGGTTTTACCTCAAAGGTAACATAAAGGTCACCACGGTGTCCTTTTTTAGAGATATTTCCTTTTCCTGAAACTCTTAAACGGTTACCACTGTCGATGCCCTTAGGAACATTGATAGTTACAGTTTCACGAATCTCTTCGTAACCCAGACCGTTACATGTTTTACATGGATCAGTTGCCGACGTTCCTGTTCCGTTACATACCGGACAGGTTTGTGAAAAGGTCATGAAGCCTTGCTTCATATATATTTGGCCTTGTCCTTTACACTGTGGACAGGTAGAGAGTTTGCCGTCTTTTGCACCTGTTCCATTACATTTTTGACACGCTTTTTTATAGGTGAACTCTATCTCTTTTTCACATCCAAAGACCGCTTCATTGAAGTTGATGTACATTTCAACATTGATATCGAGTGGATACTTGTCCATATCTGCAGGGTTTTGACGTCTTCGTGCACTACCGCCGCCAAAGCCGCCAAACATCTCCTCAAACATACTTCCAAGGTCGTCAAACGCAGAAGAGGAGTGTCCGCCTCCGCCCATGCCTTGCAGACCCTCTTTTCCATAACGGTCATAGATACTTCTTTGTTTATCATCGCTGAGACATTGGTATGCTTCGTTAATAAGTTTAAATTTATGCTCTGCCTCTTTGTCTCCGGCGTTTTTATCAGGATGGTATTTTTTTGCTAATTTTCTATATGCTTTTTTAATAGTAGTCTTATCCGCGTCGCGCGATACTTCCAATATTTCATAATAGCTGAGTGTTTCCATAGTAATAAGATCCTATTTAAAATTTTTGTGGAATTATACCAAATTTTACAAGTTTATTTTTGTATAATTTCCTTTATGAAAACATATACTATATTACTCTTTATTTTACTGCTCTTTTTAGGGTGTACACAACATCCAAAACCACTTGTGAAAGAGTTGCCCAATACCTATCTGACACCTGCTGCGTTTGATGAACTGCCACAAATTGAGCGTATTGATTTTGATGCTGTCTTGGAGGGATTTATATATGACTGTAAAAGTGCAAAGACGCAAAAACTCTATGGAGAGCTTTGCAGTAAAGCAGAGGGTGTTATAGATGCAAAAGCCTTTATATTCAATAATTTTCAAGCCTATTTGGTACATGAAAAAGATGGCAGGAGTGAAGGGCTTTTAACAGGGTATTATGAGCCAGAGATCCATGCTTCACTCCATAAGGATGATGTGTATAAATACCCACTCTATACTCCTCCAAATGATTTAATAACTGTTGATTTGGCTCCTTTGTATCCTGAGTTGAAACATTATCGGCTTCGGGGCAGATTGGAAGGCAACAGACTTGTTCCATACTACTCACGTGAGCAGATCAAACGTAGCGATATCAACAGCTCGGTTATTTGCTACTGCCGCTCGCAAATAGATAGATTCTTTTTAGAAGTGCAGGGCTCTGGGAAGGTGGTTTTAGATGACAACAGTAGTTTTTATGTCGGATATGCCAACCAAAACGGGCATAAATACAGCTCGATTGGGAAGTATCTCATCAAAACCGGTGCAATAGAGGCTAAAAACATCTCTTTAGCGTCAATAAGAGCCTATTTAGAAGCACATCCCAAGAGAGTTGATGAGGTACTCAATCAAAACAGGGCAATGGTCTTCTTTTCTAAACGCAGCCAAGGTGCAACAGGGGCTTTGGGCTTACAACTGCGCCCAAAAAGCTCTGTTGCCGTCGATAGAAAGTATATTCCGCTTGGAAGTATGTTATACTTAAGCTCTTATTATGATAATAATAAAAAAATTGATAAATTTGTATATGCACAGGATGTGGGCGGTGCTATAAAAGGTGCTGTTCGAGCAGATTACTTTTTAGGCAGCGGTGAGGAAGCACTGCGTTTGGCAGGCTCGCTAAAAGCGCCGCTGCGTTTATGGATATTACTACCAAAAGAGAAGAAATAACAGATGAATAGTTCTTTAGAAAAATTTAACAGGCTTGTCGATGCACTTGGTGAACTCCCGACCATTGGAAAGAAATCAGCGACAAGACTTGCTTATTATATGATAATGAATGATACCTATACGGCTATGAAAATATCTCATGCGATTGAAGATGCCATAGGCAGCTTAAAAAAGTGTCGTGAATGCGGTGGAATGAGCGAAGATGAACTCTGTTACATCTGTTCGGATGAGTCAAGAAACAGCTCTTTTTTATGTATTGTAGAGAGTGCAAAAGATATTTTGCTCTTAGAAGAGAATGGACTCTTCGATGGAAAATATTTTGTTTTGGATACGCTTGAAGAGTTAAGTATTTCACATCTTGAAGATATCGTGGCAAATGGAGTGAATGAAATTCTTTTTGCACTTACACCTTCGATTTCCAATGATGCAGTAATGCTCTACATCGAAGATAAATTAAGTGCATATAATGTGAACTTCTCTA
>JALUZQ010000089.1 GCA_027011725.1 Sulfurimonas sp.
GAGTTTGTTCATGAAGGCATTGGATATTTTAACCGTGAAGAGGTAAAATTCCTCTCACGAGAACATTTCAACTCCCTTTCAAATAGTAGTTTTGCATCCGTTAAAGAGATTATCTACAATCCTTTAAGCTTTGAAGAGGAGCAGCAACTGCGTGCTCACATATCGGGTTCAAATTATGATTTGACCCCTATAATAGTCGTTGAAGAGCTTCCTGAGACAAAACTGACAATAGAGCTTGATGCCAAAGTATATGAGGACACCAAAGAAAACATTATCTTTTCTTAACAATAAATTAGCTAAAATATCAAAAATTTATTGTTATAAAGGTTTATTCCATGCTTTTAGATGTTGTTGAAATTCAAAAAATATTACCACACCGTTATCCGTTCCTTCTTGTTGACAGAGTTACTGATATGGTCAAAGGCGAATCTATCGTCGCTTACAAAAATGTATCTATCTCTGAGCCTGTCTTTGAGGGGCACTTTCCTGGTCATCCGATCTACCCTGGTGTTATGATCTTAGAAGGAATGGCACAAGCCGGTGGTATTTTGTCATTTTTAAGTATGGGTGAGCTCTCTGAAGAAGAAATTGCGAACAAAGTTGTTTACTTTATGAGCATCGACAAAGCGAAGTTTAGAAATCCTGTAAGACCTGGTGACAAACTTGAGTACAGAATCTCTGTTATCAAGCAAAAAGGGACTATTTGGATGCTCAAAGGCGAAGCATACGTTGATGATAAACTTGCAAGTGAAGCTGAACTCAAAGCAATGATCGTAGATAAATAAAAAGGGTCTGTCTTGTCAAAAATATCTGAATTAGCAATTATTGAAGATGGTGCTGTTATAGGCAAAGATGTGGAGATCGCTCCATTTTGTTTCATCTCTAAAGATGCAACTATAGGTGATGGAACGACCATTGCGCAAAATAGCTGCATATATGGAAAAACCACCATTGGAAAGAACAACAGAATCTTTTCAAACGCAGTAATTGGCTCAATTCCACAAGACTTGAAATTTAACGGAGAAGATGTTGAACTCATCATCGGTGATGACAATACTATCCGTGAGTTTACACTCTTTAACCCCGGTACAAAAGGCGGTGGCGGCAAAACCATCATAGGAAACCACAACCTCTTTATGGGCTATGTTCATCTAGGGCATGATGTCATCATCGGAAACCACTGTATTCTTGCAAACGCAGCGACATTGGCAGGGCATGTTGAGTTGGGTGATTATGTCGTAATCGGCGGCATGACTCCGGTACATCAGTTTGTCCACATTGGAGACTATGCAATGGTCGGTGGAGCAAGTGCACTTGCACAAGATGTTCCTCCATTTTGTATGGCTGAGGGCAACCGTGCCACACTCCGTGGTCTGAACCTTACAGGTCTAAGACGAAATCTCTCTAGAGATGACATCAATGTACTCAAAAGTGCATACAGAGAACTCTTTGAGTCTGGAAAACCACTCAAAGATACAGCAAGTGAATTACTTGACACAACAAAGAACCACAACGTCATCGACTTGTGTAACTTTGTCATTAAAACAAAACGCGGGATACCGTTTGAAAGAAAAGGCGTATAAATATGATACACAGACATTGTAGTTTTTGTGATGCAAGCGAAAGCGAAGAGAATCCACTCATAGCAGGAAACGGAGTTTACATTTGTAAGAACTGTGTTGTCTCTGCATATAAGATTATGTTTGGTGATGAAAAAGAGCTTGCAAAAGAGAGCAATAACGAACTTGTAGATGCAGTGCATAAACTAATGACACCAAAAGAGCTTGATAAGTTCTTAGGCGATTATATCATTGGTCAAGAGAGAGCAAGAAAGCTTGTCAGTGTTGCAGTTTACAACCACTACAAGAGAATTTTTAAAACAGACAATACACTAGATGATGATACAGAGATTGCAAAATCAAATGTACTCCTCATCGGGCCAACCGGTTCTGGTAAAACACTTATGGCTCAAACCATTGCAAGAGTACTCAATGTTCCCATTGCCATTGCAGATGCAACAAGTTTAACAGAAGCGGGATATGTCGGTGAAGATGTTGAGAACATTCTTACAAAGCTCATTCAAGCTGCAGATGGTGATGTTGAGCGTGCACAAAAAGGCATCATATTCTTAGATGAGATAGACAAGGTTTCTCGTATGAGTGAAAACCGTTCTATCACTCGTGATGTCAGTGGTGAAGGTGTACAACAAGCACTGCTTAAAATTATTGAAGGCTCTTCTGTAAATATTCCGCCAAAAGGTGGAAGAAAACACCCAAATCAAGAATTTACTGCGATTGACACAACAAATATTCTTTTCATTTGTGGTGGTGCTTTTGATGGTCTTGATGAGATCCTTAAACGCAAGCAGGGAGAGAATGTTCTTGGTTTTGGACATGAGAAAAAGACAAAAGATGAAGCAAAACCTACCTATGACATGGTAGAGCCTGATGATCTTGTTCACTATGGTCTTATTCCTGAGCTTGTAGGACGTCTGCCTATTATCGCATCACTCAATGAGATAACAGAAGATGATATGGTTCGCATTTTAACAGAGCCGAAAAACTCTCTTGTGAAACAGTACAAAAAACTCTTTGCCATCGATAATGTCGAGCTGAACTTTGAAGAAGATGCGCTGCGTGCCATCGCACAAAAAGCCATCAAACGCAAAACTGGAGCTCGTGGACTACGTGCAATTCTTGAAGAGAGCATGATAGACATTATGTATGAACTTCCAGAACATGAAGGGTATGAGGTGTTGATAACAAAAGAGGTCATAGAGAACAATGAGCAGCCTGTTTACATCAAAAAATCTACTCAAAAAACAGCATAAGGCAAACATATGATATTTAACAAAATAGTAGGACTCTTTTCCAACGACTTATCTATCGACTTGGGAACTGCAAATACAATCGTTATTGCAAAAGGAAAAGGTATCATTATCAATGAGCCTTCTGTTGTTGCGGTCAAAACAGAAAAGTATGGTCAGCAACGTGTTTTAGCAGTTGGTCATGAAGCAAAAGATATGGTCGGAAAAACTCCTGGCAATATCAAAGCTATCCGTCCAATGCGAGACGGTGTCATAGCTGACTTTGATATGACAGAGAAGATGATACG
>JALUZQ010000090.1 GCA_027011725.1 Sulfurimonas sp.
CTGTTAATGAGCTTTTTTACATCTTCTATGTCCGCCTCTGCCAACTCTTTTGTGCTTGGGTACTTCTCAAAGAGTGCAGGGGTGATAAGGTTGACTCGTTTGTCCGTACATTGCGCGGAAAGTGCGACGGCAACGACCAACTCATACGCATTTTTATAGTTGAGTTCAGTCACGGCATCACTGTAACGCTCTACAAATCTTTTATGTATCTCTTGTATCTCTTTTTTTGTTGCTTTTTTCATAGCGCTATTTTATCGTCTTATATGTTATAATCAAAGTAAAAAGTCTGGGAAGGGAGTCGTTATGGGGTTGTTTTCTTTTTTATTTGGTGGAGCAAAAGAGCAAAAGGCATCTTCACTTGATGTCCTTACAGACAGGGCATTTTACAAAAAACTCATAGACAACGACTTCTCTATGATACTTTTCTTTACACAAAGAGAGGGATGGATAGGAGCAAATCAAACTTTTTTGCATAATATGAAGCTCAAAAACATCGAAGAGTTTGTGAAAGTCTATGCAAGTGTTCGCGACCTTTTTATGCATGAGAGCGAAAATGTTTTCACTCAAGATGACAAAGGCTGGCTTGACTACATCATGAAAAATCGTGCTGATGGTTACAAAGTGCGTATGCTAAACGCAGCAGACGAACCGCTGGTACTCAATGCAAAGGTATTTTTAGACACCAATACACAAATATATGTGTTAGAGCTGGAAGACATCACAGAACTTGAGAGAGAACGGCTGAAAACAAAAGAGGTAGAAAAACTCAAAAGTAAATTTCTTGCCAACATCGGGCATGAGTTTCGTACTCCAATGAACGCTATTTTAGGTTTTATGGAGTTGCTTGAAGGTACCCAGCTTAACCAAAGACAAAGAGAGTACTTAAAAATGGTCTCCTACTCAGCACAGAATTTGATGGTGAATATTGAGACACTTTTAGAACTTTCACAGCTTCAAAGTGGAAGGCTGCAGGTATATGAAGAAGATTTTAACTTCATAGACGAGCTTGAAAAACTGACCTACTCTTTTTATAAAGAGGCTCGTATTAGAAATATTCGCGTGCTTACTTTTATTGACCCGAAGATTCCTAAGTACATCAAATCAGATCTTTCCAAAATCACACAGATCGTTTACTCTATCATCCATCACTCTATTAAGCTGACAAAAGAGGGTGGGAAGATCCTCATAGAGATCAAACTGACGAAGATAGATTCTGATGGCTCATGCACTGTAGGCTTTGCGTTTAAAGATAATGGTGAAGGACTCTCAAAAGAGCAAATAGCCCTTATAAGTGAGCCTTTTAGTGCAGATCCACAGGCAAATGAACGACTTGGTGTGGGGCTCAGTCTCTCAAGTGGACTTATCAACCTGCTTGGCTCTAACCTACGCATACATAGTGAAAAGGACAGTGGTAGTTACTTGAACTTTGTGTTGCATTTTAAAGAGACACATGGAAAAACCTATGAGACAATTGAGAGTAAACGGGCAAAAGTGTTGCTGCTTGATCAGACCAAAATAGAAGAGGCACACCATTTAAGCGCTTACTTGACTGCGTTTGGTTTTGATGTTGTCAAGTCGAACATTCTTGATGAGAGCATTTATAACGATATAGATGTACTCTACATACTTGCAAGTCAGAAAAAACTGACATGGGTGTTAGACCTTGCAAACTATGAGAAAAAAGTACCCATAGTCATGTTGCTCGAACACGATGAAGTGCTGCATCCAAACCTCTCCTCTGTTGTAGATAAAGTTATAAATCTGCCTCTTTTACCAAGTTCTATGGCAAAACATCTCAATCTGCTTGGGGAGTATGATTATGAGCAGCAGAGAGTTGAACCGTTGCAGATGCAAGAGCAGATAAAAGCGCTTGTTGTTGAGGACAATATCATTAACCAAAGACTTGTCCAGATACTGCTTGAAGAGTATAAAATCAATGTAGATACTGCGTTTAACGGGCTTGAAGCGGTAGAGCTGTGTAAACACAAGCAGTACGATATTATTTTTATGGATATAGATATGCCATATATGAATGGGATTGTTGCAACACAGGAGATAAAAGAAGATACCGGACAAAGCATTACAACCCCAATCATTGCACTCACGGCAATGGCAATGCAGGGAGACAAAGAGATGCTCCTCTCAAAAGGACTGGATGATTACCTCTCAAAACCGCTGACCCGTGAAAAACTTGAGCATATTCTTAAAAAATATCTTAAAGTTGAGCAGATACCTGCGTTTGTTTAATATCTATTTATTTATTAACAATAAACTTCTTTCAATTAAAACATAAGGAACTATAATGAATAAAGTTACAATGTTACTATCTGCTTTGTTATTGACAGGATCAATGGCTGCAGCAAAAACATTAGTTACGGTAAATGGCAAAGCTATTACCCAAGAAGATGTAAATACAGAGCTGATGAGTGCTACGCAGGGTAGAGCAAATCAAATACCTGCAGATAGACTTGAAACGTTTAAGAAACAGGTTCTTCAACAACTCATAGGAAAAGAGATCATCTATGATGATGCAAAAAAATCAGGAATATTAAACTCTGCAGAGTATAAAGCGGAGTACAACAGACTTGTAAACAGAATGAAAAAAGAGTTGGCTGTACAGGTATGGCAGAAAAAACTGCTTGATAGCATCAAAATCTCTAACAAAGAGCTCAAAGACTACTACAATAAAAATAAAGCAGAGTTCCAAGAAAAAGAGTCTGTTCATGCACGTCACATCTTAGTAAAAACAGAAGATCAAGCGAAAAAAATCATTGACCAACTTAAAGGTCTTCATGGTGAAAAACTCAAAGCAAAATTCATCGAGTTAGCGAAAAAAGAGTCTACAGGACCGAGCGGACCAAAAGGCGGAGACCTTGGATACTTTTCACAAGGGCAAATGGTACCTGCGTTTAACGACAAAGTATTCTCTATGAAAAAAGGTACAGTGACATTACAACCAGTAAAAACTCAGTTTGGTTACCATGTTATTTATTTAGAAGATAAAAAACCTGCAATGACGAGAAGTTTTGATGAGGTGAAAACTTTCATAGAACAACGTCTGAAAATGGAAAAATTTAAAAAAGTTTTCAAAGAAAAAATGGACGAATTACAA
>JALUZQ010000091.1 GCA_027011725.1 Sulfurimonas sp.
CTCATGGGTATACTTGTGGCCGTGCTAGAGTCAAAAGGGTATACGCTTGTGCAAAATGGGTCCATTTATGAAGTGGTGCGCTCAACTGAAGCGGCAAAGCATAATGTCAAAGTCCTTCCAAGTTCGAAAAAACCTTCTGGTGCATTAATGGTCACACAAGCAGTAAAGGTACATAATGAAAATGTCGATGTCATTGCTGCAAAGATCCGTTACCTGATTTCAAAAACGGCAAAATTGATGACAATGAAAGAGAGCAATACGCTTCTTATTACAGATTATCCTAAAAACATAGAGACGATTAAAAAAGTTATTCGTGATCTTGAAGCACGTAAAGAGCGTGTTGTCAAAATTATTAACATAAAACATACTGAAGCAAAAAAACTCCAATCTCGCATTAATGAAATTTCAAAGTCGATTTTTAATACAAAAGTAGTCTCTGAAAATGTGAAGATCTTACTTGATGATAACATCAATGGAATTATTTTGATAGGTAAAAAGAAAAATGTAGAGGTCTTGGCAAAACTGATAAAAAAACTTGATGTAGAGTCCAATGTCAATAAAAGCGTGCAGATATTTGAACTGAAAAACTCTGACTCAAAAGCAGTGCTTAAAAGTTTGAACGATATTGTCTCTAAGCAGGTCTTCTCAGATCCTAGTCTTAAACCAAACATCTCATCAAGTGAAGAGATCAATGCTGTCATAGTCATAGGTGACCCTATGATTATTAAAGGACTTAAGCTTATTATCGATGAACTTGATAAAGAGAAATATCAGGTCTATGTACAGGCTCGTATCATTGAAATAAATAAAGACAATGCACAAGATTTAGGTGTACGTTACGGTTTTGACGGTGGAGCACTCAGTGCTGAGGGACTCTACTCACTTGCAGCGAACTTTGGTGGCGCTCCGGTGCAAGGTATAGTGGGAAATGCACTTGCCGCTTCACTTGTGGGAAGTGGTGTGACACAGGGGTTTGCCCTTGGTGCTGCTATAGATTTCCTTGAAACAAATGGCGCTTCAAAATCAATTTCGAACCCATCCATACTCTGTGTGAACAACAAAGAGTCTTCCATATATGTTGGTAAAACCATCTCCATATCAACAGGTACGGTCTCAACTGCATCGGGTCTCAATAATGCAGCAACGACATATAAACGTGAAGATGTAGGTTTGACATTGACGATTAAACCACGTGTCTCATCAAATGATAAAGTAACACTTGATGTGAGTGCTATTTTGGAAAATATACTTGATGATGGATCGAAAAATGCAACAGGTCAACCTGTAACTTCCAAACAAGAGGTAAAAACACAGGCAATACTTCGTCATGGTGAGAGTATTATCATCGGTGGACTAGTGAAAAACTATGAAAGAGATTCTGTGAGTAAAATTCCATTATTGGGAGATATTCCACTTATCGGCAGTTGGCTTTTCTCTTCAAAGTCCAAAACGCAACAACAGGATAACCTCATAGTAATCTTAACACCATATGTTATAGATAAAAGTGAACAACTCTCGCAGCTTCAAAAAGATCTGGGTCTTCTCTCAAAGCTACAAAAGAATTATGATGAAGCCGTTTTTAAAGAGATCCAAAAAAGAGAGACAACGTTAAAGGTAAAGTCTGATGATCAACCTTGAGCCACTGCATACACTCGACCTTGAGGTCTATGAACCAGAGGAACTCTCTACTGAACTGAGTCTAAAAAACTACCTGCTTTTTAGTGAATTTGATGGTGAAGTGAGTGCATTCGTATGTGAGCGTTATCTTGCTGAGGCAAGTAATTATTACACAAAACTGCCTAAAAAGTATCCTCTGTATATGCTTGATGAAGACTCCTACGACAGACTCTACAATAGATTTTTAGAGCTAAGAACAGATAAAACGATGGAGAGTATGCAAGAGGACTCGGCTGAGGGAGAGGGCGAAGATGATATATCTTTAACAGATTTTCTGCGAACCTCTTCAGACATCTTAACGAGTGAAGAGTCTGCGCCTATTATTAAGTTCGTTAATGCTCTTTTTTATCAGGCTGTAAAAAAACGTGCTTCAGATATCCACATAGAAGTACAGGAAAAACGTGGAGAAGTGCGTTTTCGTATTGATGGAATGCTAGTAAAAAATGCAGACCTTGATAAAAAAGTTGTGAACCTTATAGTCAGTCGTATCAAGGTTATCTCAAATTTAGATATTTCTGAAAAGAGGATTCCTCAAGATGGACGAACGCAGATTAAAATAGCTGGAGAGACACTTGATATCAGGGTTTCAGTATTGCCTACATTTTATGGTGAGCGCGTGGTTATGCGTCTATTGATGAAGAGTTCACAGATTCCACATATTAATGAACTTGGTTTTCATCCCTCTGTTATTGGTGAGATTAAAAAACTCCTGCGTTTATCTCACGGTATCATTCTTGTTACAGGGCCTACGGGAAGTGGTAAAACAACATCTTTGCACTCATTTTTACGAGAGGTAGAGGATCCGAGTAAAAATATTATTACGGTTGAAGATCCTGTGGAGTATAAATCTGACTCTATTTCACAGATACAGGTCAATGAAAAAGCGGGGCTTACATTTGCTTCTGCACTGCGCTCTATTCTTCGTCAAGATCCAGATGTCATTATGATAGGAGAGATTCGTGATGAGGAGACTGCAGACATCGCAGTGCGTGCTGCACTGACAGGTCACTTGGTTTTTTCAACACTGCATACAAACTCTGCAACGGCAACCATTGCTCGTTTAGCAGATATGGGCATAGAGCCCTTTTTAATCTCTTCTTCACTTTTGGGTATCTTGGCACAACGTCTTGTGCGTGTGTTGTGTGAGGAGTGTAAAGAGGAAGATACCTTAGCAGAAGAGTTTGCCAAAGATTATAATATTGATCCAAACGCAGTGATATACAAAGCAAAAGGGTGTAGTGTTTGTAACTACACAGGCTTTAGCGGCAGACGTTCCATTGGCGAGCTTGTTGTGATGAACGATAAGATAAAAACCATTCTCAAGTCAACGACAGATGAACATACAATTCGTGAAGCGCTCAAAGAGGATGGACTCAAAACCCTCTCTATGCAGCTTCGAGAGATGCTACTTAGCGGAGAAACCTCTTTAGAT
>JALUZQ010000092.1 GCA_027011725.1 Sulfurimonas sp.
CTCTTTAAGGTGTGTTAGCTCTTTATCTTCACGTTCACAGCGTTGTATCTTCTCTATGATTGCATCAAGATGTGGTATGTAGTAGTCTTTTGCAACTTCAAGATAGACGATAACGGAGTTAAGAAAATTGACCTTCAGGCTTTCATGGGCAAGTTCTGCATAGACCATCTCCCAGTAGAGGTAGGCAAGTTCTTTGGCTGAGTAAGCAATGCGCTCATCATCTTTTGCATCCCCCTTGGCTACTTCTTGAGAGATGAGGG
The DNA here is from genome assembly GCA_027011725.1 of Sulfurimonas sp. GTDB lineage: Bacteria > Campylobacterota > Campylobacteria > Campylobacterales > Sulfurimonadaceae > Sulfurimonas. The sequence goes on from JALUZQ010000092.1 coordinate 261, forward strand.
CGAGATTTTTGTTGATCTTTGAGTTGATGGCTGTTTCAGCTTTGTTGATGATGGCATATCCAAACATACGTATTTCGTCATCTTTACTTGAGAGGGTCTGTTTGATGACTCTCAGGCTTACGGGAGTGTGAGAATTTGCGAGTGTTGAGAGGGCTTTGAGCTTTTTAGATCGGGGAATGTACTCATTGTTCATGATATTGATTAAAGAGCCTTCACCAAAGAGTCTTTCAACTTCCAAAAACGACTCTTGAAACTCATCAAGGTCAAGAATGTTCGTATCTATGATTTTCTCTTCATACTTGACGTTGACCATGTACCAAAATATCCAGATAGTAAAGAAGTAGCCTAAAAAGGGAACACTGATGTTAAATAAAAAACTAAAGAGAAAAATAGATATTTGGTTGTTCTTGTGCAGAGATGCACGGTATAAAAATTTAAAAAACCAGCTTTTGTCTTCAATGCTTTTGAGCCTGTGCGCATCGAGTGCATCGAGTTTTTTCGTTGACTTTTTAAATCTTTTGAGTGCATAAAAAGAGATCGCAAGAGAGACGATGAGTGAGATCAGCAGATGCAGAAGCAGAAGAATATAGACATGGTGCTGATAGTAAACAAAAGGGTTATGTATCATAATTGTCTTCTATGTACTTATTCATTAACTCTATTTGGTGAAGTCCAAAGTGCATCACTTCGAACTCTTTGTCTTTTTCATATTTAATGTTGTATTGCAAACGCTTTAAAAATCCAAGTGCAGAAGATTTGTCACTCAGTGGAAAGAGTAAAATAATATAATGGAAGTCATTATATTGTGTAAGGGTGACGATGTCGAGTGAGCGTAGCATTTTCGTGATTTTCTCATGCACCTTCATGGTTTGAAGCTCACTTTCAATTTTGAGCACCATCATGCTTGAGTTGACACTGTATTTGTCATAAATGTAGCGAAGTCTGTTGTACTCATAGAGGAATGACTCATCGGTAACAGTGCTTATTTTGTAAAAATCATCAGGTGTGTATGTTTGTGTGATGGAGGTAGAGAGGTACTCAAGTAAAATTGCTATAGAGGTGAGGTTCTCTTTGTTAAAAGCCATAAAAGGCATTCTGTCTATGAGCAGTACAGATGCAACATGGTTGCCTAAGCTAAAAGGAATAGCTACAAGAAACTTTGAGTCTTCTTTCGATTCGAGGGTAGGTTCACCGGCTTTGTCACTAATATAAACGGGTTGTTTGAAATGCAGAGCACGATTAAAAAGATACGAAGCACTTATCTCCTCTTTTGAGTACTCCTCACACAGTGCACTGTATGTTATTGTCGAGTTCTCTGCTGAGAGCTCCTCCTCTTCATGCCCAAGATTCTTGTGTATTATGAGTCCGCTGTTGACATTAAATGATTTTTCAAGAAGTTCTAAAAAGTTCTTGTAAAATTTGCTAATGTTCTCATCCGTCTTTGTTTTGCCGAGTGTAGCATCTTTTTGTAAGATATCTTCAATAGCACTACGGATACTCATCGGCTTGACAACATAGTTCTTTTCAAGCTGGTCATGTGAGATCTTTAGTGTATAAAATGCTTTTGAAAGCTCATTGAGTTTTGTGGTCTTGTAGTTTGCCTCCACCTCTAACTCTTTGATCTTCTTTGTCCAGTAGTAGTGAAACTCACTAAATATCATTGTCATAAGCAGGAGAACCAAGAAGTCAGTGTAGGGAAATTCAGGGTAAAAGAACCACATGGCACCTGAAAGCATACCAATGGCAACAAGACCATTTTCAAAACCATGAAAGAGAGTGAGTATGGCTAAAAGAATGAGCGCGTATGATATTTGCGTGTGTATAAAACAGATATCCTGCGGATTAAAGAGATACCCTATGAAAAGGAAAGAACCTACAATACTTATTGTTTCAAGATAGGCATACTTTTTTATCTTGTTGAGTATGATATCACTCTTTGAGAGCTTTTTAATCCGCTTGTTTGCAAAGTTCATAAAGATTCTTATCTATTTCGCAGTCATTTTTTCTATGAGGTTTTGTGCAGTCGTCCCAATGGAACCTGTCCCCCAGTCACTGTCAGAACCAGTCGCACTCCAGACAAGTGCTGCATTTTGTGTTTTGTAGAGACTGAGTTTAAGACTCACTGCAGGCTCGCCGTCTATGCCTGTTTTATATCTCCATTCACTCACTCCACCGGTTAAGAAGTACTTAGAGTTATCCTTCCGTGCTTGAGCCTGTGCCGCGCTGAGTGACTCTTGCGTCTGTTTCATGTGTGTCGTGACATCATACCCTTTTGCAAGCAACACGCCTTCCACAATGTTCGTTGCGCGTTGGCCTGCTTTTGGAGTATCGGTATAGTTTCCAAATCGCACTAAGGTAATCTTGATGTCATTTTTTACTTGATGTGTTTTATTGATGTCCACATAAACCTGTGGTAACTCTTTGTTTGTTGCGATCATTGCTGTGGTAGAGCATCCTGCAAGCAAAAGTGTCGCAGCCGCAAGTGTCAGAAGGTTTTTCATTGTAGCACCTTGAAATTTTATTGTAGATTATATATCGTCCTTTATAAAGAAAGCATTAAAGCAGGGTGGGCGCAAGTGCTTTTACCTTATAGGACCTTCTGTGAATATCACAATATCCATACTTTTTGATCATCTCTATATGCAGTTTTGTTCCATACCCTTTATGCTTTTGGAATTGATACTGCGGATATATTTTTGCCTGTTGGATGATATCTCTGTCATGTGTTACCTTTGCAAGGATCGACGCTGCACTGACTTCGGGAATTTTGCCATCAGCCTTTATCATGGTATCAATACCGCTTACACCAAAACTGCTGTTGCCGTCAAAGAGGTAACTCTCTGTG
>JALUZQ010000093.1 GCA_027011725.1 Sulfurimonas sp.
CTCTTTTGAAGTGGCCGACACCTTTGCCACTCATAACACAGCAACGGTCAAAGGCTTTGTCGATCTCTTTAAACAGTATGGCTACGGCTTTGGCATCAATGCTTTTAGCGGGGAGAACAGTGACTACAATTATCTCAAAGAGCTCAACCCTGAATTTATCAAAGCGGATGTCTCTTTCTTGCTTGATCAGACCCAAGAATCTATGAATGCACTGAGTGTCATTACCAAATCTTTAGGTATTGAGATCATTGCCAGTTTCGTCAAAGACACAAAAGAGCTCCAAGCCTTGCAAAAACTTCACATTTACAAGATTCAAGGGCCCATTACAGATGATTTTCAGTTATAAGTAGTTAGAATTATTCAACGACAAATAAAAGGAATACAATATGTTTGGATGTAAAGAGAAGATTGAAAGAGTAGAGAAAACTTATCAAGAGAGAATCCGTACTTTAGAGGATGAAGCACAAAGATTACGAGAAGAACTTTCTCAGGTGCAAACACTCAAAGAGGAACCAAAAGCGGATGAGGAACAAGAGAGACTCATACAGATCATTATCCAAAGCTACAGCGACGGAACTCAATTTTTACAGCAGACCATAGAAGACAACCTTTTACAGCTTGAGGACATCAATGAGCTCAATGCAAAAACAAATGACAGAATGCTCAACGTTGAGGAGCAGACAATCGAGATCGCTGCAACCATTGAGAACATACAAGAGCATGCCAATACACTCGGAGATGATTCAAACTCACTCAATGATAGTGTACTTTCCATTGCAGAGATCATTAACCTCATTAAAGACATCTCAGACCAAACAAACCTGCTTGCGCTCAATGCTGCCATTGAAGCGGCTCGTGCTGGGGAACATGGACGTGGTTTTGCTGTTGTTGCCGATGAAGTAAGAAAACTTGCTGAACGCACACAAAAAGCGACACAAGAAGTAGAGATCAACATTAACGGACTCAAACAAAACTCTAACTCCATGATGGAAATCAGTAGCTCTTTTGTAGACGAGACAGGTAAAGTTATGGAGATCATCGATATCTTCAAAGAGAACATTAACAAGGTCGTAGAGAACTCTGATGAGATCAAGAACAAAACACTCTCCCTTACAAATGAGTTCAATGTCAGCAATGGTAAGATCGACCACATCGCTCTCAAAATCACAGGTTACAAAGCAGTGATGAAAGGTGAAGAGGTCAACATTGCCGATGAGAACAGCTGCCGCTTTGGAAAATGGTTCAACGAGGTCTCTCATAACCTCCTCAAAGGCAGTTCACGCATCTCCAGCATCACAAAACACCATGCAACGGTACACCAAGGCATCAAAGCGGCGATGCATGTTGCCCATGAAGGAAATATGAACGCGGCACTTGATAAACTTGCAGAAGTAGAACACTCAAGTGAAACAGGTTTTGTTGAGTTACTCCAAGCAGTCAAAGAAGCAACTGCAAAAACAGACAAATAAGCACTACATCCCTCTTGAATTCAATCCTTTTGTCAGAGAGTCGTTGATCTCTCTGACATATTCAGGGTTTTGTCTTTCCAACTCTTTATCAAACTTTATAATAATATCTTTGGTCGTATTTGGATGTCTACAAATACGCAGCAGTATCTCCGAATAGATGTCAAAATCCGGATGGCAACGAATGCCAAGCTTGGGATGAATGTGCCCATGGTATTTAATAATGTCATCCAAGGCCTCAGAGAGCTGCTCTGTTGTCGAGTTCTTGTTGCGAATGACCTCTAGCAGATCTTTGAGCTCATGTTTTGGTTTTGCTTTACTCTCTTGCGTGTAGGCTTTTTTCTTTTTTTCGGGCTTTTTTTTCTTTGTTGTGGGTGTATAAAGAAAGAACATGATCAAAATACCCAGAATAACGACAAGCCCCATAATGGACTTCATAAGCAACACAATATCCATCACTGCTCCTTCTTCCATGGACTTCTTGCATAACGGTTCAGATCATACAGCCCCGCTTTGAGCGGTTCTTGCTCGTAAAAGTGTTTTTGAAACCAATCATAGACACTCCAGAACTCTTTGTCAGAACGGGAGATGAAGTACTTTTTCATGCGTTTAATGTCGGCATCACTCCCTTGTGTATGCTTCATCAGGTCTAAAAAGTCCGGCAGATCTTTGAACTTTACTACAACAAAGACATTTGGATACGAACCGATACTCTGACTTATAATGTCCATTGTATCTTTTTTCGGATTAAGTCTGCTCTCCTCGCCAAACAGTGCGTTGACATTGTCATGCCAACGATTGATGATGAGATTTTTCGTTATAAATGTACCGTCAGGCATATCGATTCGCAAAAAGATATTGTTTGCCCCTCGGTCGGTCATATAGGAGATGAACCCGCTCCCCGGCAGTGTAATGGCACGTGCCGCTTTGATGTAGTCTGCTGTCGTTTTAAAAGCTTTTGGCATGATAGGAGCAGGGGTTCCAGGCTTTTTAAAGTTCAAGTCATCAAAATGAATGCCTGTAGTTTTTAAAATATGCTTTTGCAAAAGCGCATCGATAAACTCATATTTTGGATAAGGCGTTTTGTAAGTAAACGCATTGCCCAAACTCTTGAGTGCTTTATACTTGTAACCATCTACTGAGTTGTCATTGATATACCATGATTTGAGCATAGAAAATCTTCTCTCTTTTGGCATGTAGTCCAGAAAATTCAACTCCCCTTCAATGCGTAAGAAGTCCATATATCGTCGGATGTTCGTCTGGTGTGAGACATTGCCAAAGACATCATAGCCTGCCACTAAAGTGTAGTAAATAC
>JALUZQ010000094.1 GCA_027011725.1 Sulfurimonas sp.
ACTACACCACTTGTGGATGATATTTGGGGCATTACTAACAAATTTGTAGATCAAAACTTCTCTTTTGATACAAACTCACTGCTTCAATCAAACTACTTACAAGAACGTTTCCATACAAAAATACAAAACAATCAAAAAGAGATACAAAACACCTTTGGAAATTCCTTTGACTTGTATGGTCTTTCACTACAAGGCAAATATGAACAATACCTTAATCAAGACTACCGATTCCGTGAATATACCGATTACGAATATGATTTAAAATTAGAGTTTGACCTTTTTAAAGATGGTTATTTTGAGCATAAAAAAGCAAATAGTATTGCCCAAAAACAAGAAAAAATAGAATACTTACAGACCTTCTCTTATGTTTTAAAAAACCATTACGATGAGCAGTTGCTTATCGCAAACGCAGCACTTCAAGCAACAAACATCAAATACTACAAAGCACTCACTGCACTCTATAAAGAAGCCCTAAAACATCGAAAAAACAGCTACATCAATGCTTTAAGTACCCAAGATGAGCTAGAAGTATTGCAACAACACTACAACCGTTATAACAAGACAAGCAAAATATATGCTCAACATAAGAGACTTTTCCTTCCAAAAGAGGCTGCACTCTTGCTCAGTAAAATCGAACGTCTCCATCTTCAAAACAGTGAAACCATTCTCAATCTTTCACAAATAAACAACCCTGATAGAGCTTTACAAAAAGCCCGTGTTTCACTTTTAAATGAAATGCCTTCTTACAGTGATAATGTAGAACTTGGTCTCTATGCCCACAGACGTGTTGTTGATGAGATGGGTTGGTACAATACAGTTGGTATAGAGGGAAAACTTCCTCTTGATTTTACAAGCGCTGAAGAGAAAAAAGTCGCTAAACTTGAACAACACTCCCATCTGCTTGCACAAAAAAGCTTTGAGAACATAGTTCAAAACAAGCTCATACAGCTCATACAAAACTTTTCAGACCTGCAGCAGCTTATAGCAATAGACAGAGATGAGATCCATTTTTTACACAAAAGGATTGAACGCTATAAGACCATAGAGAACAATGCCATTCCAAATCTTAACTATAACCCTGAAGATAAGATAATCAATCTCTCTGCACAGCTTATAGATCTTAAATACCAAATAGCTCTAAAAAAAATAGAACTCTTTAAAACACTCGGCAATATCGCTTATCTTAGCAATACTCCCGATATCTCACTCCTTATAAAAGGACATCAATGATACCAGCTTCCATCACTTCGCAAGCCAACTGCCAACGTAAGTCACATCGCCTTACCATTCCTATTCAAGTCATCATTGAAGAGAAAAGCTATCGGCTCAACAACTGGTCTGCAAACGGCTTTCAGGTAGAAAATCTCGAACTTGATCTCAACATTGATGAGACGGTAGATGCAACACTTGTACTGCCTACAGGCGGGGCTTCTATTCTTTTAAATGTAAAAGCACGCCTGCGTAATATCAATCAAAACCTGTATGGATTTGAAATCACCGAGATTACAGAGAAAAATGCTCGTGTCCTACGCCACTATGCATCTTTAGCCATTGATGGCAACTACAACCATATTGATGACCTCTCAGGTGATCTTTTTATGATGGATGTTGCCTCTCCCATCAAAGAACCTATCTCTTTAACGGACAAAGAGTCAAAAAAGGTACACAAAAGCTTTCTCAAAAGAGTATGGATATACGCTGCGTTTGGTTTACTTTTTATCGGGCTCATTTTTGCCACTTTTTTATATAACTATCTCATAGTTGCACACTCCACAGGGCTTATCTCTGGAAATTCTCATAACTATAACGCACCAAAAGATGGACTCCTGGCATCACTTTACGTGACGAACAACCAACAGGTTTCAAAAGGAGAGCTCCTTTTTGAAATGGATTCAAAAGAAGAGAAGCAACTTCTAGCAAATAAACAACGCCAACAACAACTCCTGCAAAAGCAGCTCCGTAGTGCCAAGAAACTGCTTGCACATATCAACGCTACTATCACTCAAAAAAAAGTACAAATGCGCTCTTTAAGTAAACTGGAAAAAGAGAAGATTTTAAGCATCAAAAAGGCTGCAGAGTCAAATTACAAAAGAGCCCTGTATCTTTACAAAAGACACCTTATAACAAGTAAGCAATTTAGTGAAATGCAAAGCCAATACTTAGCATTTAAAGCACAATATGATGCCATAGTGCACCATCAACACACTCCAACAAAAGAGAGTCTCTTAATAGATCAAGCCTATATCAAAAGCCAAGATCAAAAGATTGCCCTGCAAAAGCTTATTGACAAAATCATTATTGATATGAATCTCAACAAAGATGAGATCACAAGCTTACAAAAAGCGATAAATGCAAGCATCGTACTCTCGCAAGAAGATGGAATCGTCCATAATATTTTCCATAAAGCACACAGTTATGTCAAGTTTAGTGAGAATGTACTCACATTGGAGACAAAACAACAGCCCTATATTTTGACAAAACTACTCTCTTCGCAGATAGACAACATTCATTTAGGGGAATCTTGCCTCATCTACTCAAAACGCCTTAACAAATTTTTTAATGCCCACGTCGTAGGAATCGGTTACTCCATTACAGAGGGCAGTACGACAAATACAGTGGAGATCTCACAAAATGAGATTCCTATTCGCATTGCCTTTGATGATCCCTCTGTCCATTTTCACCTCAATGAGTATCTGAAGGTCTATTTTTTAAACTCTTCAGAGTTTGCAAAAAAGAGTTTTCAAATACTCCCACAAAATCTCATTTTACTCTAAAGAAGTGGTATGAGACGATTTGGACATGAGAGTGCTTACCCATCATTTGTAAAACCGGCACTTTTTTACTTTTCACTCTCAATGGCACTGCTTTACATCTCTCTGCCTTACATGCAGCACGTACATAAAAGTATTATCATAGGTGCTGCGTTTATAGGAAGTTGGCGCTACAGCTTAATGCTTATAAACTATGTTCGTGCTTATATTTATGCCAAAAGAACCTATCCTGCATATCTAAAAGCCATCAAAGCACTCCCTCTTACAAAACGCTACCCTGAGCATCTCTATCTTATTATTCCCTCATATAAAGAGGATGC
>JALUZQ010000095.1 GCA_027011725.1 Sulfurimonas sp.
GCGACAACTTCATTTGCATTTAACGACCTCACGTATGACTTCTTAGGGACATCTATAGAAAAAGAGCAGACATACACGATGCCCTTTATGCACTATGTCAATACTTTTGTCGTAGCTCAAGATAGACAAACAGTGATCGATGTTTTAAATGAGGCACTCCATAAATCGACGGACTATGTAATGACATTTGAGTATAGACTTCAAAAAGGTGATGGCAAGGTCATGGAAGTTTCTTGTACTGCGTATATCACTTACAATAAAGAAGGAAAACTCGATAAAGCGTACGGAACAATACTCAACATAGGAAAAATACGCTCACAACAGAGAGAAACGGAACGCTCTCTCGCTCTGATAGACCAGTATATCTCCTACTACTCTATGGATTTAGAGGGGAACATCACTGCTCTTTCAAGTGCATTTGCTGAACTCATAGGCTACGACAAAAAAGAGCTCATAGGAAAGGATCAGTCTATTTTGATGGACAAAGAGACACCTAAGACCTTTTATGAAGATCTTTGGAAGACCGTATCTGAAGATAAGATGTTCATAGCAGAGGTAAAAAGTAGAAAAAAAGACACTTCACTGCTTTGGTTGCAACTTAAGATCTTTCCTCTTTATGATGATAATAATGTGAAAAATGGCTATATGGTCATCGAACAGGATATCACCAACAAAAAGATCATTGAAGAGCTCTCCATTACAGACTCATTAACCAAACTCTACAACAGACGCTACTTTACCTCCATTTTTCCAAAAGAACTCGCAAGAGCAAAAAGAGAAAATATCACTATAGCCTTTGTCATGCTCGATGTTGATAACTTTAAACTTTACAATGACACCTATGGGCATCCTGCAGGAGATGTGGCACTGAGTAAAATAGCAGCGGTATTAAAAGAGTTTGCAAACAGAGGAAGCGACACTGCGTTTAGAATGGGAGGAGAGGAGTTCTCGCTCATCTTACAGTTTGAACACAGAGAACAGCTCCAACAACATCTGCAGCGGCTCATTGAGAGTGTTGAAAATCTCCATATTCCTCATGCGAACAACACTGCTTCTGAGTACCTAACCATCTCTGCAGGAGCAGTCTGCATCCCTAAAGAGAACACGCTAAATCATGAAGAGCTTTACAAAGTTGCCGATGAACTGCTCTATAAAGCAAAAAGCAATGGTAGAAACCAGTATATACTGACCTGTTCTCAGCCTTGTTAAGGTATGAGAATATTCATACTCGACAAATGTGAGAGCAGTGAAGCTTTTTTATCATAATAGTAGAGATGCTTGCCTATTTCAAGTGTACTAAACAGTGCACGCCCTACCACAAAACGCCCTGCTTTACCATGTTTAAGCGTTTTCACTCCCCACATATTTTGAAAGACGACTACTTTGTCATCATACACACCCGCGTACAAAACTATATGCCCGCGTTTATACAGCAGTGTTCTAAACGCAACACCCTCTTTTTTTATGGTTGCAAGCTTCTGGGCATCACTCATCCCCTCTAAAGAGATGACTTTTCCTACCTGTGCCTGTTTTGAGGAGTTTCGCGGCAGCCAGATACCAAAAGGGGCAAAAAAATCACGCATAGTAGAAGAACAGTCTCGCTGTCCATACATTCCGCCCCACCCATAGTGCATCTTTTGCAGTTCGCTTATGACTGCGTTTACATTTGTCTCATTAAAGCTAAGTATGCCCGGATGTGCTACATTACTAGCGAGTGTAGAGGCATGAAAGAAAGGTTCACCATCAGCATACTTTGAAACACTCAGCAGTGTAGTCGTCGTTGCATTCGCATCAATAAGAGGAAGCATCATGCCTATGCGAGAGTAAAAGAGAAAATTGTTCTTTGCATCATACAAAGGAGTATTGTCTTTGAGCAAAAAGCCTTGCTGTACACTCTCCCACGCTTTAATGTACACCCTTGGCATAAAAACAATATCACTGCTCTTTACCCAGCCATGCGCAAAACTTGACTCCACAAACACCCAAGCCCTGTCTTTTGAGTAGTGTGAAACAAGCAGTGGTTTATTTGCCCCTATGGTGGAGTTTTGCAAATAATCAAAAGGGAAACCCTCTCCTGCTGCGTTTGGATCACGAAAGAGAGGTCTCTTTGTTGGAAATGCACGAAGATTAAGATTTTTCAGACTCAGAGCAGGTCTGTTGAGTGTTGCATAAGCAGCAAAATTGGAGTTTTCTCGCGCTGCATCAAAGAAGCTTTGCTCAATATGCTGCAGATTCTCTCCATAGCTCTTTTGTGGAGTAAATACATTGTACGCCCACATCGCTTCTTCTAAAGGCGCTGTTATCTTCTCTTGATGCCACGGCTTAAAGTAACTTTTTTTGTAAGCTTCAAGTGAAGAGATATACCCTGCATCTAAACCTTTGGTATAAACAGAAACATCTTGTGGAATCTCTTGCAGATCACGAATCTGCTCAACTGCCACTCCATTTTTAAAACTACATCCAGAGATGAAAACAACAACAAAGAGTACAAATAAATAGCGCAAAAGCTCCCCTTAATCTACATCGCCAAATCTGCTTACCACTCTTCCGATTATCTCTAACTCATTTGGCTCTAAAGTTTGTGTCGCATAAACAGAGTTGTCAGAAATAATGTCAAGTTTTCCATCTACTCTTTTTTGCACACGCTTAATGAAAAGCCCTGCTTCTGTACGAATAGTAAAAATACCGCCACGATTAATGTCAGTTTTGGCTCTGTTAATAAATACTATGTCATTATAACTAAAAGTAGGTTCCATAGAATCACCCGAGACATTGATGGCTTCTATGTTCTTGAGCTCTTTTTCTCCACCGAGCATAAAAACGAACTGCTCAGGAATTTTAAGCTCTTCAACTTCTTCAAACTCAACATCACTTCCACCGCCCGCACTTGCGTTTATATCGCCAAAGTACTTTACCATATAGAATTTATTTGTCGCCTCAACCAAACTTTCAGGCGATTGACCATACAACAGCCAGTTTATAGATATACTGCGTTTAGCACAAAAATCCAGTAGTTCGTTAAATGGTATTTTATTTCTTTTTTTCATCGTTGCAAAGTTCATTTGTGAAATACCAAGCGCCGCT
>JALUZQ010000096.1 GCA_027011725.1 Sulfurimonas sp.
TTGACGCAGTTCATCCTCTGAGTAAACAATACGCATACCGCGTCCACCAAGAACAAATGAAGGACGAACAAGCACAGGGAAACCTAGCTTCTCAGCGATGATATAGGACTCCTCTTTTGTACGTGCGAGACCATTTTCCGGTTGCTTGAGTCCATGTTTGTTTACAAAGTCAGAGAACTGCTCCCTATCTTCTGCCAAGTCAATCACTGCTGAAGGTGTACCTGCGATTTTTGCACCGATTTTTGTAAGTGAATCTGCAAGTTTGAGTGGTGTTTGTCCACCGAAGTGTACGATGATACCATCCGGGTCTTCATTTTCAATCACTTCACGAACATGCTCAAAGTCAATAGGCTCAAAGTAGAGTACATCAGAAGTATCATAGTCTGTAGATACTGTCTCAGGATTACAGTTGTACATAATCGTCTCGATGCCCATCTCTTTAAGTGCAAACGCAGCGTGTACACAACAGTAGTCAAATTCAATCCCTTGACCGATTCTGTTTGGTCCACCACCTAAAATAAGCACTTTTTTCTTGTCACTTTTTCTTGAAGTGACATCAGGAAGTTTTGTAATGTTCGTCGTAGAATAGAGGTATGGAGTGAGTGCTTCAAACTCTGCAGCACAGGTATCTACTTCATTGAACTCCAGTGAAACACCGAGTTTTTTTCTTGCTTCATAGACAAGATCTTCACTCACCTGTTCGCCTGAATTTTTCAAAATAAGCTGAGAGATACGTTTGTCTGAAAAACCGTCAACTTTGACTTTTCTCATAAGTTCTGCATCAAAAAGAATTTTATCAGTAATGGTGCTTTCTGTCTCTATCATCTCTTGGAGTTGGTATAAGAACCATGGGTCAATAGCACACGTGTCAAACATCTCTTCTACACTCATACCACGTCTAAAGCCTTCTGCCACGTAGAGAATTCTCTCTGCGTTTGGACGACGAATCTCATGTTTTACGAACTCATCATCTGCGTCTATATCATCAAATCCGCAAAGTCCAGTCTCAAGTGAACAGAGTGCTTTTTGCATAGACTCTTTAAATGTACGTCCGATTGCCATTGCTTCACCGACTGACTTCATAGAAGTAGAGAGTGTAGATTCTGCTTCAGGGAACTTCTCAAATGTAAAACGAGGAACTTTTGTCACAACGTAGTCGATGACAGGCTCAAACGCAGCAGGTGTTCCTGTAATGTCGTTTGTGATCTCATCGAGTGTGAAACCAACTGCTAGCAGTGTCGCTACTTTTGCGATCGGGTATCCTGTTGCTTTTGATGCAAGTGCGGAAGAGCGACTTACACGAGGGTTCATCTCAATGACTATCATACGTCCTGTTTTAGGATCAATTGAGAACTGAACATTACTTCCACCCGTATCTACACCAATCTCACGTAAAATTGCAAAAGAAGCATCACGCATTCTTTGGTACTCTTTGTCTGTAAGAGTAAGCGCAGGCGCAACAGTGATACTATCGCCCGTATGTACACCCATAGGGTCAAAGTTCTCGATAGAACAGACGATGATACAGTTGTCCGCTTTGTCACGAATAACTTCCATCTCATACTCTTTCCAGCCAAGCATAGACTCCATGATCTCGATCTCATTGATAGGACTTGCACTGATTCCCTCTTGAGCGAGTTTTTCAAACTCTTCCATGTTGTAAGCAACACCTGACCCACCACCAGCGAGTGTAAAAGATGCACGAGAGATGACCGGAAAACCTATCTCTTTTGCTACTTCTATAGCCTCTTCAACACTGTAGGCATTTCTACTTTTTGGCAAGTCCATACCGATTTTTGTCATCGCTTCATTAAAGAGGTGTCTGTCTTCACCTTTGTTGATAGCTTCGGGATTTGCTCCTAAAAACTCAACACCCTCAAGCATCCCTTTTTCGTACATGCTCATTGCAACGTTGAGTGCAGTCTGTCCACCCATTGTAGGCAGCACCGCATCTACATTTTCATCTTTGATAATCTTTGCAATGATTTCCTCTTTTATAGGCTCAATGTAAGTTCTGTCTGCAAACTCAGGATCTGTCATAATAGTTGCCGGATTTGAGTTAATAAGAATAACACGGTACCCAAGTTCTTTGAGTGTCTTCACAGCCTGTGTTCCAGAGTAGTCAAACTCACAAGCTTGACCGATGATGATAGGTCCAGAACCTATAAGTAAAATGGTTTTAATATCAGTGCGTTTTGGCATTTGTTACCTCTTGAAAATGTATATGTAAAAATTTGTTTATTATACTCAAGAGGCACTTAATATTTGATGAGTTTTTAAAAAAATCAATACTCAAATGTATAAATGAGAGAGAGAAGTCCCGAATAGATAAATCTATCGTTTACTATTGGCGAGCTGTAGGCACTCTGAGGGATAAGATCGGCTCTGATGTTTACGAGGGTTGAGAGCTTTTTTGTCAGTGGGTAATTGATGTATGTTTGCGCTCCGATAAGTACACCGTCACTTGGCGTATATGCCGGTCGAATTCCTGCTATTTGTTCTGATTCTTTGACACCATAGTAGTAGTTTAAAAATTTTTGTGACTGATAAATAACGATAAGACTTGGATAGAAGCTAAACTTACCAAGATGGTAGGTGTTACCCATTTCTGTTTTAAATATCCAAGAGTCATATCTGTCAAGCATATCGGTAAGCAGCATGGTCTCGATATATTTATCATCTAAACTTGCACTAAAGGCGAGGCCTGCTTCAAAGGTTGTTTTTCTTTCATCCATTCCCTCTAGTGCTTTTGACTCGTTTGGCTTATAACCGTAGGTTCTTGGTTGTGCTGTGATAGAGAATCCCCAGGCAAAATCTTGCTCTTTTTTGCCTAGAAAGTACATTCCAAAACGACTCCAACGGATGTAAAAAAGGGAGTTGTCAAAGAAGATGACAGGTGAGGGGACTAAAATAGGAGTAGTGTCTCCTTTATAAGGCTGCGTTTGAACGTATGGACCAAGACCTATAGTTACTTTTTGTTTCTCATTTTCAGCTGCGTTTAGCGTTAAAAAGAGGAAAAAGAAGAGAAAAATATATCTCATCGAACACTCCTGATCATATAAAAATAGTCCGGTTCGTTTG
>JALUZQ010000097.1 GCA_027011725.1 Sulfurimonas sp.
CATCTGCATCGGTTGCCATGAGAAAACGTAGTCGCCATCACGTTGTTCATGCCCTATCGGCTCACAAAAGACAGTCTCTTTGCCATTACGTGCAGTAAGCATTGTTATCTCATAATCAAAATCAACAAACGCCTCAACGATGAGTTCACTCGCATCGCCACGAGCCTCTTTTGCTATCTCCCAAGAGTTTGGCACATCTGCTTCACTTTTTACAATGCTTTGACCATGTCCGGACGAACTCATAACAGGTTTAATCACACACGGAAAACCAAGCTCACGAGCAGCTTCAAGCATTCCTTCTTGTGTGGTAACAAATTTGTATGCACCCGTCTTTAGTCCTAACTCCTCTGCAGCAAAAACACGGATGTTCTTTCTATTCATCGTCTTATTCACTGCTTCTGCGTTTGGAATGACATTAAAACCCTCAGCCTCAGCCTCAAAGAGTGCAGCGATGCTTATAGCCTCAACTTCCGGCAAAATATAGTCCGGTTTCTCTTGACGAATGATCTCTAAAAGAGCATCTTTATCTTGCATATTGACAACATGTGCACGGTGAGCCACTTGATGTGCAGGTGCATTTTCATACTTATCTACAGCGATGGTTTCAAGCCCTAAACGCTGTGCTTCAATAACGACCTCTTTGCCAAGTTCACCCGAACCGAGCAGCATTACTTTTTTTGAGTTTGATTTTAATGGAGCAGCAAATTGCATCTAATATTTCCTTCTTAAATAGTGCTGTAATTATATCGTAAAATTGTATTTTGAAAAATATTAATATTTTTTATGTTACTATTAAAACCATAAAATGAAATGAGGTTGAAATGTTTCACAATTCTTTTAAAATGAAAATGTTTCTTATCACTCTCATTCCTGCACTGGCTCTCTTTTACCTCTCTGTGAACTATATGTATGAAAAATATCAGAGCCAAAAGCACAACCAACAGCTCATGTACTTTACCTCTCTCATGCAAAGTAGTAGTCAACTCATTCATAACCTTCAAGTTGAAAGAGGCTTGAGTGCAGGGTATATCTCCTCTGCTGCTACACAAGAGAACAAATATAAGCTCCTCGCACAAGAGAAGAAGACAGACCTTGCATACAAAAATTTTCTGAAACTTCTTAAAATAGAAAAAGAGAATATGCACACTGTCAATGAGCTCACTTTCAACCATTACAAATACCTTTTAAACGGCATACTCTCACAACTCTCAGCTCTCAAAACTACAAGAGAACAGGTCTTAAAGGAGCAAATATCTTTTAATGAAATGCTCGATTTTTACAATAGTGCCAATGCAAAACTGATTCACATCATAAAAATAGTCACACTGCTTTTTAAACATCCTCTCATGGGTCCACTTGATATCTATAACCTTGAACTTCTCAAAGAAAAAGCAGGGCAAGAGCGTGCATATATGTACCACCTTTTACTCTCAAAAATAAAAAAAGAGGCTCAAATTCTCAATGTAGAGACACTGATATCTGAACAAAATGCACTGCGTGAGGAGTTTTTACACTCCACCTCAGAAAAGTATAGAAAACTGTACTACACACTTGTTACACCAGAGATCACTCATACAATCAACACCTTGCGGAGTAAAATCTTTACTTCAAATTTTGACCAAAAATATGCTCAGGAGTGGTTTGAGCAATCAACACTTCGAATAAACAGTCTCGAAGAGCTCTCTTTATATATCTTAAAAAACTATCTGCATACTATTGAAACACTCTATATGGAGGCTAACAGATCCTTTTTTATATCTCTGCTTATGTGGGTACTCTCGTTTGTTGCCTTTATATTTTTGAGTCTCATTGTAAACAAGTTGATCAACAGACAGACAGAGCTCTTACAAGATCTGCAAATCGCCTCTTATACATTCAATTCACATGAAGCCATCATCATTACTGATCCAAATGGTATTATTGTCAGAACGAACAAAGCTTTTAGCGAGATCACCGGTTATTCTCCTCAAGAGAGCATAGGAAAAAGTACCAAAATACTCAAATCATTTCGCCATGACGAAGCCTTTTATGCGCATATGTGGAGCACTCTTCACACACAAGGTCACTGGAGCGGAGAGATACAAAACAGACGTAAGAACGGAGAACTTTTCTTTGAAAAACTCTCCATTACCGCCATTAAAGATGCTCAAGGCAACACAACGAATTACATTGCACAGTTTATGGATATTACAGAGCTCAAGCGTGCAAAAGAGCTTGCCGAGTACCAATCAGAACATGATTTTCTCACAGATCTTCCAAATCGAAAAGCACTTATAAACAAACTTAAAGAGGAACTCGCACGAGCAAAAAGACACCACTATCTAGATGCTTTTGTTTTTCTTGATCTTGATGGTTTCAAAAAAGTCAATGACAACTACGGGCATAAAGTGGGAGACACTCTCCTTTTGGAAGTGGCACAACGCCTGAAAAAAAGTGTCAGAGTAGAGGATTTTGTCGCGCGTATAAGTGGTGATGAGTTTGCCATCATTCTATGTAATTTCTCTTTAGATAAAGAACGTGCAAAAGAGGACATAGCAAAAATAGCAGCAAAAATCGTAGAGTCTCTCAACAAACCTTTTACGATAGATGGAGTTCACATAAACATTGGAGCAAGTCTTGGCATTAGGTTCTTTCCTGAAGATGTAAGTGATACAAGCAGTATCATCCGTGATGCCGACAGTGCTATGTATATGGCAAAAGAGAATGGAAAGAATCAGTTTGTATTTTACTGCCAAACGCAGTAAAACAGGACTACTGTTTAAGTCCTATAAGCGTTTGAAGCAGTTGATCTGAAGTGGTAATAGTTTTTCCATTTGCCTGAAAACCACGTTGAATGATGATAAGCTGAGTAAGTGCACGAGAGAGGTCAACATTTGAAGCCTCGAGTGCAGCAGACTGTATAAAACCACGACCAGATGTCGCAGCCGTACCGATGATAGGATCTCCCGAGTTTGCGGTCTGTACAAATACATTTCCACCCTCAGTTCCGAGTCCTTCATTATTAGTAAATTTTGCCATTGCAATCTGTGCTAAACCGAACGAACGTCCATTTG
>JALUZQ010000098.1 GCA_027011725.1 Sulfurimonas sp.
TGTAAAAATCGCACTATAGAGTCCTAAAAGATCTAAAAAATGTCCACTTGGAGCACCGTCAATTTTGACATTGTAAAGGTTGATTGAAAGTAAATAGAGCAAAATTGAATAAGCGAACATCCACTTTTGTTTGTGTGCAAAATAGTAGATGCCAAGCCCAATAAAAAGATAAGAAAAACCGGGGTCAAGTAAAGCCAAGAGGAAAAGGAATCCAGCCGTATATTTTTCAGACACTATACCATCAAGATAGATATAAAGTAAAAGAGAAAAAATAATAAGCCCAGCATGATTGACTACCATTGCAGCACTGATAACACCAGGTAGAAGTATAAAAATAAAAACAAGCCAAAGTCGATTTCTTTCAGTTTTTAGGTAGCGTTTTGAAATAAGATAGAGTAAAATGACACTGCCTAAATGCATCAGTATCATTGCTAAACGCAACCCTATATCATTTTGACCAAAAAGTGTGATGAAAAATCGAGTGATATACTGTAAAAAGGAGTTGTGCCCATACAACAGCAGTGCTTCATTGTAGGAGATAGAGACATGGGATGTCTCAAGCAGTAAAATGAGTGCATCTAATCCTAAAAGTAAGAAAAAGATGATTTTTGGACTCATAATTGTAAGAAATTTCCTATCATTTCATGTCCATATTCACTCATAATCGATTCGGGGTGGAACTGTACACCGTAAATATCTTTGTCTTTGACTTTTAATGCCATAATCTCTTCATCATCCCCACTAAACGCAGTCGGTTCTATAGTTTCAGGAAGAGTGCTTTTGTCTACTATCAAAGAGTGATAACGAGTAGCAGTAAACTCTTTTGGTATATCTTTAAAAATAGCGCATTCTTGCGTTCGCACCATTTTTGATGTTTTCCCATGCATCATATTTTTTGCACGAACGACATCAGCGCCAAAAGCCTGTGCAATACTTTGATGTCCTAAACAAATACCTAGAATCGGCACTTTATCTTTAAAATGCTCGATCACTTTAAGAGTGATTCCCGCTTCATCAGGAGAAGCTGGCCCAGGGGAGATAATAATCTTCTCAGGATGGAGAGCTTCAATCTCCTCCACACTCATCTCATCATTACGTATAATTTTTAAATCAGCACCAAGTTCACGACAATATTGCACTACATTATATGTAAAACTGTCATAATTATCTATCATCAAAATCATATTATTTTATCCTTCTATGGAATTATACCTAATTTTGCAGCTCTTTTTGATTGGTGAGGCTTTGTAAATAATTCGAAATATTGATAAGAGAAAAAGTTACCAAAAATATCATCAAACCGGGGAAAAAGCTCACCCACCAAGCGATGTCCACCACATCTTTTCCTCCACTGAGTATGCTACCCCAACTCATCTGCGGAGCAACAATACCAAGCCCTAAAAAGCTCAAAGACGATTCAGCGAGAATAGCTCCGCCTACCCCGAAAGTAAAACTTACAAAGTAAATAGGTGCCAAAAGTGGTGCGTAATATTTCATCAATATTTTCAGCTTGTTCATTTTTGCAATATTGAGAATCTTAATGTAAGGTTGTGAAGTAATTTTAAAACTCTCAGAACGGATTAAACGTGCTGTAGTCATCCACCCTGTTATGGAAATAATCACAATAAGTACCCATACAGAAGCATTTACATAACTCACAAGTGCCAAAAGTAAAAAGAATGTTGGAAAGGTCAAGAAGAGATCTACACTCACAACGAACATCTTATCAAAGCCGCCTCGAAGATATCCGGCTAAAGAGCCGTACAATAGACCAATGAACGAAGCAATGAAGGCACTCCCTACCCCAATAATCAAAGAAACTTTTCCTCCCTCCATCAGGCGTGCAAGCAGATCTCTTCCAAGTCTGTCCGTGCCAAGAAGGTGCTCAAGCGAGGGAGCAGACAAAATAGAGTGGGCATTAAGGCTATAAGGACTAAGTGCATAAAAGTAAGGTCCAACAAAGGAAAAAAAGAAGATCATACCCAAAAGAGCTATGCTAAAGCGAGGCATCTGTTATTGTTTAATTCCTAAAAGTGTCTGCATCATTTGATCGACTGTTGTAATGACCTTTGCAGCTGCACCATATGACGTTTGGTACTTTATAAGGTTTGTCATCTCTTCATCAATACTTACCTTAGAAACGGAATTATATTCGAGTTCAATTGCATTAAACTGAGTATTTACCGTATCATTTTTCGTAATTGCTGCGTTTGTAGAAATACCGACATATGTACTTGTAATATCAAACATTCCATAGAGTGTTGCATTATAGCTCTCTTGTCCCACATCAAAGTCATATTTTTCAAACTGCTGTTGTACCATATTCAGCGCTAAACGATTATCTCCCGCACTTGATGAGTATCCGGCATGTATAAACGTAGGGTTGTCTTTAAAAGTATCGATAAGCTTTATATCACGAGCATTTTGTCCATCGAAATATCTTCCTAGTCCCAAAGCACCTGCAAAGTTTGTTCCGGAATTAAAAGAGTCATCGCTTAACTTGTCCTCTATTGAAAAAGTGTACCCTTTTGAAGCGCTTCCCGGTTCTATAGAGAGTTCTAGTTTTTGCTCTCCTGTCGCAGATGAGGCATAATTAAATATAAGATAATTATCCACATCATTCGTCGCATTTCCATCACCATTATCATCTTTGTTTGCTTCAATTTGTGACTTAATGGAGTTTGTACCATTTGACATTGAAGTCGCTACGTCTATATTTATACTTCGTCTGGCAACTTCATCACCATTAAGATCATATATAACTACGTCAAAAGCCCCCTCTTTAATACCGAGGTTTGTGCTAACAAGAGCATTTGAAGGATCTAGGTCTATGACATTTGATTCTTTTCGTGTAGAGGCACTCTGTGCATAAAGATTATTGGTACTCTCTATAAATCCTTTGGCAAAAGCATCTAAATCAGTTACTGTTTTTTGAATAATTCCATCTACGGGCATACCACTCGTTGTATCGATTGCACCACCGCGAAGATCTAAAATAGCGCCTATTTTTCCGCCTTTTATCTCTTCATTCATAGGAATAAGTGTACCGTCTTGTCTCTCATAAGAGATGTCATAAAAACCAAATTTATTCTCTGCATTATCTAAACGCAGTGGGTGAAACGTATTCCCATCTACAATGTTAAAACCATTCACACTTACTGTATAACTACCAGTTCGTGTGTTTGAATTACTATCTATCTGAATATTTGCCTCAAGTTGACCTTGGTTGACCTGTGCACCGATAAGTCTTGAAAGACTTCGCTCTAACACGTTGCGTTTATCACGAAGATCACTTGCCGTATATTTTCCATCAACCTCTGCGTTATCTATTGAAATATTCAAATCAGCCAACTGTTTTGCAAGATCATTGACCTGATTAATATTCACTGAGATTTGATCGTTCATCTGTTGCTGCAGGGTCAAAACTTGACTTTGTGTCTGCTTTATATGGCTTGTCAGTGTCTCAGTCTGTTTTGCAAGTGCTACTTTTATCGCATCATTATCAGGATTGTCGGCAAATGTCTGCCACATGTTGTAAAACTCTGCAAGATCCGCTTTAACACCCACTCCATCAACTTCTGGAAAGTATGTTGAGAGCTGTTCTAGTGTTTGTCTCTCAAAATCACTATACTCTTTATCTGCTGATGCACCATTATATCTGTCAAATACAAAGTTATCAAACACACGTTTTATATCTTGAATCTCTACACCATTACCAACCTGTCCAGGTCGCATACTTATAGGAGTCGCAGCAGAAGTAATAACACGTTGGCGAGTATAGCCTTCTGTCTCTGCATTTGCAATATTATGCCCGGTGGTATTTATACCCACTTGCGCTGCGTTTAGACCTGTGTATCCGATATTAAGTGTATTAAAAATAGTTGCCATAGCTATACTCTTACTTTTAAGATAGCTGCATCTTTTGAGGGAACTTTGTTATAGCCTTGCATCTCTGTCGGAACAAGACGCTCTAAAAAAGTGTTATAAAGATTACTGACAATTACGACAAGCTTCGCATACTCTTTGTTGACATCACGGAGTCGTGAAAGCTTTACTTTCAACTCATCAAGTAATAAGTGTTGTTCACTTGTTAAAAGGTCAGGAAGTTCTGTTTGAGGATTTGCACTCATTAAAGAAGAGATCTCATGATCTATCATTGCTTTTTTTGCTTCAAAGCTTTTGATCTTCTCCTCTTTTATCGCGAGTCTGTCAAACTGGGGATCATGCTGTGCAACTTTAATATCTTCAATGTCCGACTCTGTCATGACTATCAAATCTTCCAAGTCTGTTAAAGTATTTTTTAAATGATGTGTCAACATGTTACACCCCTTTGAAGTTAATCTCTAAAGCAACTCATCCGCCATTTTATTTGCCAAGGCAGAGAGATCTACTTTATACTCTCCCGACGCTATCGCCGTTTTGAGTTTTGCTATTTTATCGTCACTGTTCTGTGACGTTGTGGCACCTTTTGCGCCCTCTTTTTGCTGTGTATTTTTCAGCGTATTAACATATGCTGCACCTACACCTGCACTATTTAATTTAGAAATCATAATTTTTCCTTATAAGCCCGTCTAGCACGTGCTCTATTCATATGCAACTATATCGGCAAATAAATAATTTTCTAAAGTTAAATTAGGCGTTCTTTTTTGATAAATAGTCATATAACATCTGCGAAAATCCGAAGCTTCCCGCACTCGCTTTTGAGAGCTCATCACGGTACATCGACTTGTAGATTTTCTCACCCGGATCATTTTGTGATGAGAAGAGGTTTTTTTCATCTTTCATCGCATTATCCATAAGCATTTTGAGTATAACAGACTCAAAAGCATCAGTCTGTTTTCGTAACTCTTTATCTTCTGCGTTTGTATCAATTTTTGGCACAACAGAGTTTTGTGACACCATCTGTGCCTTCATTGTGAGTGCATTCATTCCATAGCTCATTATATAACCTCTAAATCTACTGAAATACTTCCGGCACTTTTCATCGCTTCAAGTATTGAGATGATATCTTTTGGAGAAGCTCCAAGTTTCTCCAAAGAACGCACAAGATTTGCAACCGTTGTCGTACCGTTCTTGGTATAAACCTCATCCTGATTGAGTCCGATGACAAGGTTGTTATCCACTTTCATTGCACCAGCGGGAGCAGGAACTTGTTTGTTTTCAACTATTTTAATAGTAATGTCACCATGAGTGAGTACTACCGGTTTTAACTCTATATTGACCCCAGCAACTATAGTGCCAGTTCTCTCATTAATGATGATTTTATCTTTGGGTTTATAGTTCATATCTATATCTTGAACCTCAGCCAAAAACTCTATCATAGAACGGTTCTTCGGACACTTGAGCTTAATACTTCGTGAATCCATGGCAACAGCTACCTGTGTCGCATAAAATTTGTTAATGGCATTTTGCACTGCCACTGCATTTTTAAATCCAGACTCTTTTAAGGAGAGCGTTGCATATTGTTGGTTAAAAAGGTTACTGTAGATCTCACGCTCGATGATACCACCGTTATAGACAACACCACTTGTTGGGTGTGACTCACTTCCTGCACCTCGCTCATTACGTCCGCCAATGCTTAGTGAACCTTGTGCAAGGGCATATATCTTCCCATCCACCCCTTTTAACGGTGTCATAAGAAGTGTTCCGCCCTCTAAAGATTTCGCATCACCAATAGAAGAGACCACAACATCAAACTTATCTCCCTGACGGGCAAAAGGCTTCATACGTGCTGTCACTACAACTGCTGCGACATTTTTTGACTTGATATCAATAGGGTTCATATCTATATTCATCGCTTTGAGCATATTTGAGATAGACTGGAGGGTAAATTTTGAAGTTGTTCCATCCCCTGTTTTTTTCAAACCAACGACAAGGGAATAACCGATAATCTGATTCTCTCTCACGCCAATGATGCTGGAAACATCAGCAATTTTCGTTGCGTTTAGAGATGAAAAAAGAAGTAGAAAAACAAATATATATTTCATACACAAATCCTTATTATTACAAAGGATTTAGCAATTTTTATTCCACTTCGAAGTAAGTGAGCGTTGTATTTCCAAATTTTTTTGATTTTTGTTTGCTGAACGCTCCTATATTTTCAGGAATCTCTAGTCCGCTCATATGCTCGATAATAATCATCTTGACATTTTCCTGTGGTAAGTTCGCTATTAAACGCAGCGTTTTGTCATAAATATCTTCCATCCCTTCACGAATACTAAAAGGAGGATCAATATAAAAATAGGCATCTTTACCACTCTTTTTGAGCTGCGAAACGACTGCGTTTATATTTGTAAAACTGTCTCCGCCATAGACTTCACAGGCATTTGGATCGGTCTGTGCGATGTTCTCTTTGAGAGTTTTAAGTGCATCACGGTCTTTTTCCATAAAATATATCTTTTTTGCTCCGCGACTCAAGGCTTCAAGCCCGATGGAGCCGCTACCAGAGAAGACCTCTACAAAATTTGCATCACAAATCTCGAATTGCAATGTATTAAAAAAAGACTCCAGCACTATTGACTTGGAGCTTCTCGTCGTTGTTTTTGAAGGCAGTTTCAAAGTTTTACCTTTGTACTTTCCTGCGATTATTTTCTTTGTAAGTTGTCTATTTTTCATAAAATGCTTTCACTGCCCGTAATATATTTGCTTGATACTCTTGCGTCAGAGCCTCTATGCGTTTTTCTAAAATGCTAAAATCCATAGTCGTATTTTCTTCTTTTTGTACTGCTGCGTTTAGAGTATTATTTGTACGAGGATAGAGTTCATTGTACTTTTTTTCCAACGCCAAGATAAGTTGTGACTTTGAAAAAGGTTTCATCAAATCAGCATTTGCACTGCTTGAGACATAAAAACATCGTGCATCTTCAAGACACTCCTCATCACGAATGATGATGTCACTCTTTTTTGAAGAGGTTAAATACCTGCTCAAAAAAATCTCCAACGATTTTTGTAAAAGCGGTGACTGGCACTCTACGGCTACTTTCATATCTATCCTTCTAAATAGTACTCTAGGGAGTACCGTAAATCTTCATCAAGTTCTGGAAGCTGCAGCATCCATTGCAAATAACTTCTGTCAATATCCATAATCTCTTCAATGTACCTGCCTTGATACTTTCCAAATGGCAACTTCTCAAGCAGTACTTTAGAAAAGCTCATCTCCTGCATCTCTTCAAGCCTTGCAAGTGTGCTTAAATACTCAAAAAGTAATTTTGTAATAATAACATCACTCTGCACATCATGTGCAACTAAAGCACATTTAATTCCATAGCGTTGTTTATACGTTTCTTCTTCCTTATAAAGTTTCAGCTCATACCGTAAGAAGTTCAAAGAGAAAAGCTCACACTCAGGAATGAGATGTTTTGTAACACGCGCACTATCTACAACAGCGCCCTGCCACTTAAAACCATGTTGTGAGAGTTTTTGCAGATGAAAAGCAAGGTTATGACTCACTAAAGTATGCTCATGCGTGTTATGTTCTTGCAGTAGTTTATATACCCTGCTCTTGCTAAACGCAGTACACTCTTTTATCATCTCATTTGTTATGTTATGTATGCTCGAAGCAAGAGAAGGTATCTTTTTCCCCTCATTTATAAGCTCACAAACCAACTCTTCTTCATACAGTACGCCCACAGAGCAAATAACATCGTCACTCTCCACACCTGTTGTCTGCATATCTAAAAATATTAGCATTTTACTACTTTTACCTTTTTACACTTTGCGCTGAGTATCATGAATGAGAAATAACCGCCCATAATCACAAAGAGATATAAAATATAGATATTGAACCACTCAAAAAGCGTCACTGCGTTTGAGAAGAGTTTCATACCAACAAATGCAATGACCATTTGCGCTACAACGAGCCAAATGAGCAGCATCAACCATTTTCGCCATACTTTTACCAAATCTCCATACCCTATCAGTTCAACAACATCACTACGACCCTCTTTGTTGGGACAGCTCAGTAAAATGAGCTTGTACGAAGCATAACAACGGTTAAAAATATACTTCAAAGCTAAAAAAAGTGAGAGCAGCAGCGTTACACTCCAACTCAGAGCGAACCAAAATGAAAATATTTTCAAAAGTGCACCATAAACAGCACTATCAAGTGGTGCAGCACCCTGTTTTACGTAAATAAAAAGCGTAATAAACGCAGCGCCAAAAGCTGCTAAAACAATACTCATGATAGTGAGTAAAAGAGCCCATCTCAGCCATAAAAGAAGATAAAATCTACTCACCTTTGCCCTTAAACTCCCCAAGCATATCATGGTAATGTTCAAGTGTCATAAAGCTCTTCTCAAATCTGTACCGAATAACAAACTCCACAACCTTGTTTTTAAAATTCACATCCACTTTGTCAGCTCGACCATAGTAAGCCAAAGAGATGTTTTTACTCTTTTGCGCAGCTTCTTTATCATAACTAATAGCCAAAAGCTGCAGATATTTTCCCTCTTTGATTTCACCCAAAGTCTCTTTTTGCAGCGAAACACCGGAGAGGTTCACCGCTTTAAAAAGAAACATATCACTAAATTTCTCTACCTTTTGCGATATTTCCAACTCATCAAAAAGTTCCTCTAAAAGCCGGAGGTTCTCTTTTCTTGCAGTTTCGTAACTAGATATTTTATTTGTTAGGTTTTTTAATCTATCGAGGGCTGAACTCATGCATCTTCCTTTAATAAAATTATATCAAAATAAGGTATAATAGTGTAATTATATTATACCTATAAAGAGACCCATGGATTATCTAAAAATACATTCGACACAACAACTCAGCGGTGAGATATCAATTTCAGGCGCAAAGAACGCTTCACTGCCCCTTATAGCAATGACAATCCTTGCTAAAAAACCACTGACCATCGGAAATCTTCCTGATGTTGTCGACATAAAAACACTTCTCAAACTCCTTACAAAACTCGGTGCAGAGTGTGAGTTCTCACATAAAAGTGTCCGCGTTGACACTTCAAGTATTAACGAGACAAAAGCAACCTATGATATTGTAAAGACTATGCGTGCTTCCATTTTAGTACTAGGCCCTATTCTTGCACGTTTTGGACATTGTGAGGTTTCACTTCCGGGTGGTTGTGCCATCGGTCAGCGCCCTATTGACTTACATCTCAAAGCGCTCGAACAGATGGGTGCACATATAGATATACAAGCCGGATATATTCAAGCGACTACACCAAATGGACTTCATGGATGTGAAATAATCTTCGACAAAATTACCGTAACGGGAACTGCGAACATCGTTATGGCGGCAGCACTTGCAAAAGGGGTCACTACCATTACAAACGCAGCGAGAGAACCCGAAGTAGTACAGCTTTGTGAGATACTTGCAAAAAGTGGTGTCAACATCAAAGGTATTGGTACGGCGATACTGGAGATAGAGGGAACTGACGGTGCACTACTTGATATAGCAGATTTTGATGTCATTCCAGATAGAATTGAAGCCGGAACATATCTATGTGCCGGAGCCATTACAAAAAATGAACTTACCCTCACACATGTCGAACCAAAACATCTCGGTGCAGTGCTCTCAAAGCTTGAAGAGATGGGAAGCAGTTTTACCATTACAGACGACACCATCACCATTCATCCAGCACAAGAGATAAAGCCTGTAAAAATAGTCACGCAAGAGTACCCTGCCTTTCCAACAGATATGCAAGCACAGTTCTTAGCACTTGCAACACAAGCAGAAGGTGTCTCTATAATAGAAGAAAAACTCTTTGAAAACAGATTTATGCATGTAAGTGAACTTCAACGTATGGGTGCAGATATAACACTCAATGGACATACAGCAACAGTAAGTGGAAAAACAGAACTCAGTGGAACAGATGTTATGGCAACAGACCTTAGAGCATCAAGCGCACTCGTTCTTGCTGCACTTGTTGCAAACGGTGAAACTAACATCCATAGAATTTACCACCTCGACAGAGGATACGAGGCACTTGAAGAAAAACTCCAAAATATTGGAGCAAAAATAGAACGCCTTAAAGAGTAAGGCGTTAATCTTCTTTAAAAACTACCATTTCATACAGACTTTTTTTCGTCACTAAAGACTTCTCAGGTGCAACAGAGTGTGCATTTTTTGCCATCTCGACATCATGACGAAGCTCTGCTATTTCTCGCTCCATAGAGTCTATCGTCTCTTTAAGATTTAAAATAATATCTACACCCGCAAGATTTACCCCAAGTTCACGAGTTAAACGCAGTATGAGTTTGATCCTGTCAATATCTCTTTGAGAATAGAGCCGAATACGTCCATCTGAGCGAGAAGGTGTGATGAGATTTTCTCTCTCATACTGACGCAGCGTTTGTGGATGAATATCCAAGATCTTTGAAACTATACTTATGAGGTAAACCGGTTCATCGTATGTATGCATATTTTCCTCCTAAATAGTTTTTGGTAATTTTTCTTTCATCATCTCTACCAAATCAGCATCGAGCTCATCTACGTTTG
>JALUZQ010000099.1 GCA_027011725.1 Sulfurimonas sp.
GCTGTTGTGCTAAGTACTCCTGCCAATGCAGCTGCTGAAAGTGTTTTTAACATAAATTTGTTCATTTATATTCCTTAATATTTTAATTTTCAAGTGAATTATACACAAATAATATAAAAAAATCTTACTCTCTTGTATCG
This sequence comes from Sulfurimonas sp., assembly GCA_027011725.1. Classification (GTDB taxonomy): domain Bacteria; phylum Campylobacterota; class Campylobacteria; order Campylobacterales; family Sulfurimonadaceae; genus Sulfurimonas. The sequence goes on from JALUZQ010000099.1 coordinate 141, forward strand.
ACCTCTATAGTCTTATATTTATTATAGAGTACATTCGCACCATTTTGAATAGTTACTTCACGCCGTGGAGTATAATCGACCAAAAATCTATCTTTTGCAGTCGTTGTAAAATCTACACAGAGTCTTGCTGCAGCCATTATGATGTTTTGCGGCAAATTCTGCTTATCTGTAGTGATGATAACATGGGCAGAGGGTCTATCTTTCATATGCAGCCAAATATCTTTTGCTCGTGCATTTTTCAGCACTTCTATATTGCCCTTTTCATTCTTTCCAAGCTGTACTTTATACCCCTCTATCCAAAAGACCTCTATGGAGTCATTTTGTTTTACCTTTTTATTTTGCACACGTTTGGGAAAGAGCAGCTCTATCTTTGCCACATCTTTGGCTGCGTTTACAGTATGAATAAAAAGCTTTATATGCTCTATTTTAGATGAAAGGGACTCCTCTTCTATATGCAGGTGTTTCGCTCTTTGTTTTGCCTTTTTACTTTTGTTAAAGAACATCTCACTAATAAGAAAGGGGTTCGCATACTCTTTATCAAGTCTCACTTCAATAGTACTGCCATCATAGTCTTGCAAATGCAGGTTTCTTTCATAGGGCTTGATGGTCGCTGCGTTCGCAAGTACAAGGTTTCCATAATGCTGGTACTTCTGTGCCTCTTGTTCCAAATCTTCCTGTGAATCAAGCTTGGCATAGAGCTTCTCAAGTTTTTTAAGCTTCTTTTGCAAAAAAGCGACCTTTTGCTTTTTTAGGTTTGCAAGTTTAGCATTTTGCTCCTGCTCATACACCGAGAACAAAAAGCTCTCGACATCCTCAAGCGGATACTCTTTTGCCACAAAAGGCGCCGGTTTTACATCGAGCAGTTTGTGCCCGACCTTTACCTCACGATATGATGAAAAGAGGTCAATATGTCGCAGCGCTTCAAGCACAACATTCTCTTCATCTAAGATGATAACATTGGTATATTTTCCGGTAAATTCAAGTTGCAGATATGTTATCTCTTCTTTGTAAGCCGAAGAGAGTGCCGTTTTTATGCGTATGATCTTATCGCCGTTGAGCAGTTCAATACCTAAAATATTTGAACGGTTAAAACGTTTGGCTAAGATAACATCAAAAGGAGCATTGTAAACTTTTGAACGAGGATACTCCGCGCACTTAAATATAGAAGAGTTTGAGCGCTGCATATTGAAGTAGATGGCATCACTCTTATCAAAAACTATTTTTATAGTCGTATCATTAACCCTGTGTGCAGCAGATATCTTTGTGAATTTTTTCAAATACTCCACTATCTGTTTAAGATGAGAGAGTTTCATACCTCAAGCAGCCTTGGTTCTGGTTTTCCCACATAAAAGCCCTGTGCAAGGTCAACACCGAGTTCTTTGATACGGTTGTAGGTCTCTTCATCTTTAACATACTCGGCTATTGTTCTCATTCCAAGACTTTTGGCAAGGCTTACTATGGCTTTTGTCAATTTAAGATTCTTTTCATTTGTATTGAGATCTTTAATGAAGACACCATCTATTTTTATAAAATCAAAATGCATATCTAAAAAGCGGCTCAAATTGGAATTTTCCACTCCAAAATCATCCACCGCCATTTTAAAACCTAAAGCACGTAAACGGGTCAGCTGTTGTTTAATAAGGTCTGCATTTTTTACAACCGTGATATTCTCAAGTATCTCAAAAGTAACACGTGAAGGGTCTATATTATAAACCTGTGCATGATTTTGCAGATACATCACAAAAGAGTCATCTATCAAATCTTTTTCTGTAAGATTGATGGAGAATTCTATATTTTTATCCTGCATATATTCAAAACTCTTTTTAATGATGGTACGCGTGATAGTTGTCAGCAGCCCCAATTTTTCTGCAGACTTTAAAAAGTAAATGGGGTCTGTCACTTCGCCTTCATAAACACCACGGGCAAGCACTTCATACTTTACAATCTCATTCGTTTGTGTGTCTCGTATGGGCTGGTAGTAGGGTTCTATGCCGTCATTGTTGATAAGTTCTCGTGTTAAACGCAGCCAACGTACAGCCTCTTTTTTATCTACAAAATCCAAGTCCTGTTCATTGTATATTTCAAAATGTCTGCTACCGAACTCTTTTGCTTTATCAAGTGCATATTCACAGTTCACGAGTGTCTCAGAGACCTCATCACGAATTTTATCTGCCCCTATACAAAAAGAGATATGTATCTCAACATCATCCACTACAATGTTGTCATTGTCAAAAAAAGCAATAATCTGACTGCAGTAAAACTCCACCTCTTCCTTCGTTGTCACATCGACAATATAAGCAAATCTATCTGATTCGACTTTATAGAGTTTTGAGTTGGAGATGACATTTGTCGCAAGTTTTCTTGCCGTACTTTTAATGACGTCATTTGCAAAATCTTTTCCATACTCTTTGTTCAGCACTGAAAAGTGAGAGATATCAAGCAGTATCATATATCCATCAGCGCGTGCTATTAAGTCTTTTTTGAGCATAATTGCGTTTGGAAGCCCTGTTCTTTGGTCATAAAGATACTTTGTCTCAAGCTCATAGGTCTTCTTCTCTACCATACGCTCAAGATTTTTACTGTAATCCAAAAACTTCTGTTCCATATCAAGTCTGTAAACGATTTTTGAGACAACAGAGAGAAACTGTTCAAGATCAAAAGGCTTTAACAAGTATCCATCGACACCATATTTAATACTCTCTAGAAAGTACTTTGATTCTGTATGTGCGGAGAGTATGAGAAGTGGTATGGTAGCATTTCTTGCACGTATCATGGAGATGAGTTCCATACCGTCGATATTTGGCAGGGTCAGATCGGTCACAACAAGGTCTATGTTGTTATTATTAAACTTTTCCCAACCCTCTTGACCATCTCTGGCACTTATGATTTTAGGGAAGAAAGTACCTAAAAAGTTTATGAGTTCTGTGCGCGTTCTATCGTCGTCCTCAACAAAGAGAATAGTCAAATTCTTGGCATTATGAATGAGCTCTTTTAACGTTGACTTTTGTTGATACATGACGTACTTCCTGCAAATTTTACATTAAACTTCTTACAGTTTACCATAACTCTTTAAAATTAAGAAATTTATGCAAAGGACTTGCTATAATTTCAAAAATATCCCATCAATATAGAGAAAAATTTGCACACACCAAAAGGTTTCGGTAAAAACTACTTTACATTAGCAGCAATTCAGGCATATATCTCCCTGCAAAAGATAGTAGCCCTGTGCAGTGCAGCATGTACCCTCGATGGAAAACCTCTCAAGATCAAAATCAACTCTCCACCTGCTTCTTAAGCATATTCAAACTCATAAACCACAAAAACCATAACTATAAAACTTAAACTTTAAGGATACAAATGAAAAAGACAATACAACTCTCACTGCTTGGTGCAGTTTTGGCAATCTCTGCACATGCAGAGAATCAATATACGCTTGAGAACATCAATGTAAGTGCCTCTCAAGGAACAACACTCAAGAAAAAAGATGTTACAGACAGTGTGACCATCATCACAAAAGAAGAACTTGAAGAGTCACGTGTTACAACACTCAATGAAGCACTCAACAAGCTTGCAAACCTCAGCATGACTCAAAACGGGGGCAGAGGAACATCTGCATCTTTTTACATTCGAGGTATGAGTTCAAAACGTATCTTAGTGCTTATTGACGGTGTACGATACAACAACCCGACTGCAATAGGCGCAGCAGCTGAATTTTCACAGATCATGCTTGACAATGTAGAACGCATTGAAGTCATCAAAGGAGCACAGTCAGGTGTTTGGGGCTCTGATGCGAGTGGTGGTGTTATTAACATCATAACAGCAGGTGCAAAACAGGGTCTGCATGCCTCAGCAACAGTAGAATATGGCGCTTACAACAGTGCAAAAACATCTCTGCACGCTTCTTATGGAGCGAAGAAATTTGACATCACGGCAAACGGCCTGCTCTACACAACTGATGGATTTTCAGCAGTAGAACCTGTAAAAGGAAATGTTAACTATGGAAAACGCTATGATGATCTCGGACTTGAGAAAGACCCTTATATTAACAGAACGAACAATTTAAAAGTAGGCTACAACTTCACTCAAAACGATAGACTTGAAGCCAGTGTGAATATTATTAAATCTACTGTACATTATGATGCATCTTCTTATAATTTCACAACAGGAACATTTGTTCCAACAGACAGCCCAATCCCTCAAACGACAGTTTTCAATCGTTTCTATAACCTTGCATTTACGCATAAAGACAAAACGAATGACATTAAAATCGCTTACAATACATCTATCTTCGACAGAGATATTGTCGGGACATATGGCTCATACTACTACAATGGCAGTGTCAATGAGTTCAAGGCTGAAGATAAAATTGATTATCTGAAAAACAGTTTTGTGCGTTTTGGTGCTTCGTATCAAAAATTTGAACAAAAAGATGTGACGGCCGGTAAAAACAAAGACTACTCTGCAACCTCTGCATTTGTAACAAACTACAATAAATTAAGCCTTCTCAACGATAACAATACTATTGTAACAGAGTCACTCCGTTATGACAAGTACGATGCCTTTGACAACTCTTTAACGGGTAAAGTAGGTGTAAAACAATTTCTAAAAGATGCCGTTTATGTAAGCGTAAACGCAGGTACCGGTTACAATGCACCAACTCTTGGACAGCTGTATGGTGCATTTGGTGCAAATCCAAACTTAAAACCGGAAAAATCACTCACTACAGATATTACTCTTGGAAATGACACCGTATGGATCACAGGTTTTTACAATGAGATTAAAGACCTCATAGAGTATGACTTTACAAACGGTTATGTGCAGGCTTCAGGAAAATCAAAATTCAAAGGGCTAGAGCTTGGATATGAAGATTACTTTGGTGATACACTTGGCGTTAAAGCACTCTATACGTATCTTAGAACAGAAGATGCTCAAGGAAAAACTCTCGCTCGTCGTCCTGTAAATCAACTCGATGCATCTGCTACTTACTATGTATCTGATGATTTTGACATTGGAGCAAATGTACAGTATATCGGCACAAGATATGACAAAGCAGGAAACACAGGAGCACAAACAGGAAAATATACCATTGCCGGTCTTGTTGCAAATGTCAAAGCAAATAAAAATGTAAACTTTTATGCTAAAATTGACAACCTGACAAACAAATACTACCAAACAGTAGATGGGTATGCAACAGCAGGAAGAAGCCTCTACGTAGGACTTGTAGCAAAATACTAAGGATAAAATAGATGGGTATAAAACATATTCTCCTTATTTCACTTTTTATACTCAATCTTTGGGCGAATGAGAGAGTCATCTCTTTGAGCCCCTCCATCACAGAGATAATCTACGGGCTGAACAAAGGCAATGAACTTGTAGCGACAAGCAGCTACTCGCTCTACCCAAACGCAGCACAAAAGCTGCCCGTCATAGGCGGATATGAAAACCCAAACATAGAAAAAATCATCTCCTACGCTCCAACACTTGTTGTAGGACAGAGCTTTAATAGACACACCTTGGAGCAGCTGCACTCTTTTGGCATCAAAACACTCACGCTCAATCTCAAACGCTTAAACTCCATCAAAAAGTCCATATTGATTTTAGGCAAAGAACTTGGCGCTGCACAAGATGCAAAAATTCTAACAAACAAGATAACAAACGCTCTAACAACTGCTCACAAGAGTAAAAAGCCACACAGTGTTATGATAGTGTACGGATTACGCGAGGATCTCAGAGGAGGCATATACATTGCAGGGCACGATATATTTTTTGAAGACATCATCAAAGCCTGCGGCAACACAAATGCCTACACAGCAAACGCAACTACGCAACCAGTACTGAGTTATGAAAACGTTATAGCCCTCAACCCCGAGCAGATTATCATCCTCCACTCTCATGCCACTGAACCGAATGTCGATGTTAAAAAAGCGCTTGAGTCTTGGTATGCCATCCCGACACTTGCTGCGAAAAACCATAAAATCAGCATCGTCGATGAAGATTATCTGCATATTCCCTCACAAAGAGTCGCACTTACCATCAAACGACTCTGTAGGGAGATGAATGATTAAGTGTGCAGATCTCAGCATCTCATTTGAGAACAAAAACATTTTAAACAATGTCACGCTTGAAGTACAAAATAATCTAAGCATCTTAGGTGCGAACGGCTCAGGAAAGAGCAGCTTTACAAAAGCACTCTCAGGGCTTATAGAGTATGATGGTGACATAACAATAGACTCACAAAACATCAAAACACTCACGCCAAATGCAAGAGCAAAACTTCTCTCCTACATTCCCACAAAACTCGAACTCTACGACACACTCATTACAGTAGAGGAGTTTGTACTTTTAGGGAGATTTCCCTACAAAGAGAGTCTCTTCTCTTATGCGAAAAAAGACTACTACATCGTCAAAGAGATGCTTGAATTTTTAAGCATCGCACACTTAGCAAAACATACCATTGCAGAGCTGAGCTCCGGTGAACAACAACTCACACTCATCGCCCAAGCACTCGCGCAGCAGAGTAAAATCATCATCTTTGATGAGCCAACTGCAAACCTTGACCCAAAGAACTCAAAGATCATCGCCCAACACATCAAAGCGCTCAAAGAAGAGCATACCATCATTCTCATCACACACGATCTGCATCTTGCTGCGTTTATAGACTCACAAGTGCTTTTCATCAAAGACAAATCTGCAAAACTCTACGAAAAAGAGTTCTTCTCCGACACAATGCTTGAAAAACTCTACGGCACTGCGTTTAGTAATCTGGCGGTGCGTTATGATTAAAAATTTGCTCTGGCTCACACTTATAGTTCTCTTTTTTATAGCGCCTTTTGTCGGTGCGGTTGACCTCTCTTTAAGTGAAATTTTGCAAGGCAACACCCTAAACGCAACTATTTTTTACGACCTGCGGCTGCCGCGTGTACTCTTTGCATTTTTTGCAGGGGGTATTTTAGCGCTAAGTGGTCTGCTCTTTCAGACACTCTTTCGCAATGCGCTTATGACCCCTTACACGCTTGGCATCTCAAGCGGTGCTGTTTTGGGTGCAGGCATCGCCATAAAACTCGGGCTTGCCACGCTTATGTTTGGCATCGGGGCTGTAAGTATTTTTGGTTTTGCAGGTGCGCTGCTAACGGTCTTTTTGCTCATCTATCTCTCGCAGTTTTTACGTGCATCAGGACAAGAGGCTCTCCTGCTGCTTGGCATTGCACTCTCACTCTTTTACACCTCCGTTTTGATGGTCATCTTCTATCTCGGTTCTGCCATTCAAAACGATATGCTCATCCGCTTTACTATGGGTTCACTCTCCGTCATTGGGTGGAAGTACCCCATACTCATCGCCGTTGTAGCACTTTTACTCCTGCTTTTTGTCTACCGTTACAAGTTTGAACTCCAACTTATGAGCGTCTCGGATGAGCAGGCAAAACTCAAAGGTGTCAACACAAAAAGAGTAACGCTGCTGCTGCTCGCCGTCTCCTCTTTGGCCATCGGCGTACTTGTAAGCATCAGCGGTCCCATCGGCTTTATAGGGCTCATTATTCCGCACCTTATCCAAAAGCTCTACCCTGTAAACATCACACAACGTATTTTAAAAACAACGCTTTTTGGAGGACTTTTCCTCGTTGCCTGCGATATGCTCTCTCGAACACTCCAAACGCAAAGCGAACTCCCCATCGGCATCATCACTGCCATCATAGGCGGGCCGTTTTTTATCTATCTCATTATCGCAAACGCAAAAAAATGATGTTATAATTTTCAATAATAAAAGGGAGAAAAAAATGCAAAAAATATCAAGACGCGGATTTTTAAAAGGAGCAGTGGCAGCAGCAACACTGCCACTAGCACTCAACGCAGCCGACCAACAAAACAACACACTCAAGTTCATACACGTAACAGACTCACATATGGATCTCAGCAATCCTGACTCAGTTGAGGCGATGGAGCTTATGCGCGACTACATCAACGCGCACTACAAAGATTTAGACTTCGTACTCTTTGGCGGTGACAACTTCAACAACAATGTCGCAGGCGATAAAGATGCAGTAAAGTTTAAGACTATCTGTGATGGTCTGCACTGCCCATACTTTAGTGTACGCGGCAACAAAGAGTCCTCTCCAAAGGGTGATGATGAGATAAATCTTGCAGAATTTCAAAAGATGTTCTGCTCAAACGCAGCGCTTAAACTTCATGGTAAAGATTGGCTTCTTCAAGTAAAAGGCTACAACATTTTAGGGCTTGACAGCTGCATAGAGCACCAAAATAACGGTCGCTATACAGAAGAGACGCTTGCCTTTGCAGAAGATGTGCTTAAATCAAACAAACCGACACTCATTCTCAACCACCATCCATACACAAACTACTGGGGCGGCACAGAGGAGAAAGACCTGCATAAATATGTGCTCAACAACACCAAAGAGGCACAAAAACGTCTTTTTAAATATGACAACCTTTTGCTCACACTCTCAGGGCACAAGCACATTGATTCTGTTTCAGAGATACAAGGTACAAAAGTCATCGTAACACGCGGTTTCATCCGTCCAAAAGATTTAGATATGTACCCAATGCGCTATGTTGAAATAACGGACAATAAAATCAACCAAAAACTCATCTACACGGCGTAAGGATTACAATGGGGTATGCAAGTTGGGTACAAGAGCACGCAAAGGCACATAAAGAGATAGTCGAAAAACTACTTAAAAAGGGGCAAACAAAAGAGCAGATAATCGACTACTTTGACTTTGAAAATATGAAAACAGCAGAGCCAAATTTTTGCCCGCTCTACAAAGAGAATAGAAAGTGCCACGATATGGAGTCTCTGAATTGCTACCTCTGTTCCTGCCCGAACTTTCGCTACTCCGACAAAGGCGTGCAAGAGGTAGATGGAAAAACGCAGTACAGTTTCTGCAGTATCGATTCAAAAGATGGACGACAAGGTGTCTATGGAGAGAGCATCCATCAAGACTGTTCAAGCTGTCAAGTGCCGCACCATCGCTCTTATGTAGAGAAGCATTTTGGCCCTGATTGGGCGAAGATTATGAAAGTATGTGAAGTGGAGCAATAATGGAAATAAAAATCAACGACTACAATATGCAAAACCTCGAAGCCTTTAGTGAGCTGAAAAAAACTGACATCAGCACGCTCATCAATGAGGCGCTTGAGGAGTACTTCGTAAATGAGCAGAAAAAACTGCTTGAGAAGAACCTCGCAGATGAAAATGCCATGACAAATCTCGATTTCAACGAATTTTGGGATGATGTGGAGATAGACGAATGATGCTCCACGGTGCAAACATCTACAAATACGCAAGAGAACTAGACTGCGAACCAGAGGAGATACTCGACTTCTCCTCAAACATCAACTGCTACCAGACAGAACAAGAACTAAATGTTCCAAACGCAGCAATAGTCAAATATGCCGATACAAACTACACAACACTCAAAAACACCATCGCCAAAGAGTACCAGATAGATGCAAAAGAGGTAGCCCTGTTTAATGGTGCAACTGCCGCCATCTATGCTCTGATGGAGACTCTCAAAGCAAAAAATGTTTACTTGTACGCACCGCTTTATGGAGAGTACCAAAAAGCAGCGCTAAAAAGTGGCAAAGATATTTACAAAATCAACCGCATTGAAGATATTGACGCAGAGGTAGAGGAGAAATCCATCGTTGTTTTTGTGAACCCATCCACTCCAGAGGGAAGTTACTACGACCTCGATGAACTCTTTTTGGAGTGGAAAAAGAAGAAGTGTACTATCATTTTAGATGAGAGTTTCATAGAGTTTGAAGGGCATAAATCACTGCGAAAACAAGTGCAGGACTACAAAAAACTCTATATCATCCAATCTTTTTCAAAGTTCTACGCCTGTGCAGGTGTGCGCATCGGTGCTGTTTTTACCCACAAAAAAAACATAGAAAAAATCACACCGCCACTTTGGAACATCTCCTCATTAGATACCGAATTTTTGCAAAAAAGGTTAAGTGATGCTGCCTTTAAACGCAGTGCATTAGAAGTGCATAAAGAGCAAAAACAGCAGCTGCAAAACATCCTCAAAAGCAGCAATATTTTTGACCAAATAGTAGAGAGTGATGCAAACTTCATCCTCGTACACACACCAAACGCAACCCAACTTTTCGAGCATCTCTTAGCGCATAAAATCCTTGTGCGGACTTGTGGGAGTTTTGACTACCTGAGTGATGAGTGGCTGCGTTTTGCTGTAAAAGATGCGCCAGCACACCAAAAGCTCAAAGAGGCACTGCTTGCATTCTCTTAGCATCTTTGGCACAAGCAGCGATGCAGGAAAATCAA
>JALUZQ010000100.1 GCA_027011725.1 Sulfurimonas sp.
TCACCGCTCATAAGTAAAACGGCAACAACAGCCCCTATGATAATAATAAGTACCAAAACAACGATGATAATGATCATCAGCATATTGGAACTTGATTTCTTCTCTTTGGGTTGTTCCTCTTCTGTTTGTTCTTCTTCAGCCATCTCTATTCCTCCTTGAATTTATGCTTTTTCTTTACGTGATACGAGTGATTTTAATGGTTCAAACTCATATGTCTCGGCATTATAGTAGTCTATATTTCCCGTTTCGACATCATAACACCAACCGTGTATGTGTAAATCGTCCGCTTCAAATCTCTCTTTAACTTTTGGATAGGTCAAAATATTTTCTATCTGTTTTATGACAGAGAGTTTTTCCGTTAAACGCAGCAAGTCCTCTTTTTGTGCATTTGCTCCAAGACTTAAAATCGCTGATTTTTTAGCACTTTCACCAAGCTCAAGCCATTTTTTTGTATGGATAAGATCAGGTGTGTCTTCTATCTCTTCAAAGAGATGCTCACATGCGCCGCAATGTGTATGCCCACAAATGATAATCTCAGCTACTTTGAGTACACTGACTGCATATTCTATTGCTGAAGCAGTTGAATGAAAGTCTGAGTCTGGCTCAAATGGCGGTACAAAATTTCCTACATTGCGAACGACAAACAGATCACCGGGATTTGACTGTACCATCAAGTCCGGAATAACTCTCGAGTCAGAACAACCAATAAAAAGTGCCTTTGGAGACTGTCCACTCTCGACAAGGTTGAGCAGTGACTCCTCGTTTTTTTTAAAATAATTTCTAAAAAGTTGGTTGCCTTTTGCGTATTCTTCCATATTCATAACACGCGCTCCTCTTATTTTTTAGCTACATTCACTAACATTTAAAGCTTTTACTATCTCTTCAAATATTGGACCGGCTTCACGGTTACAATCATCGTGATACTCTATGATAAAGACCTCTTTCCCATTTGATACTTTTGTTGTATAAATCTCAGGTTCTAAAGTACATTTTTTAATTGATTTTTCTACTTGTTGTTTTACAGCTTCTTTTTCAGACTCTGAATTATATCCAAGGGCCAATCTTGAAAATCTTTCTTCACTTCTAAACTCGGCGTCTATCATTTTTTACCTTTTTGCATAGTTGGGTTATTATACTATGAAAATGCAGAAATAAAACTTTAAATTTGTAAATTTAATACCACTCCAAAAGTTTTGTCACTTCATCAACTATAAAGGTTTTAATGCTTGTTTTTTCTAGTGGTTTTTTTGATACCAGTGCTTTTGTGATGTTTTGCATTTTTGCCTCTTTAAGACGGGCATCAAGGGCATAGACCTCTCTTACATCGCCTACAAGGGAGACTTCTCCTATGAAAATGGTCTCTTTTGAAATAGCACGGTCACGAAAACTGCTAATAATTGCTGCGAGTATGGCAAGGTCTGCTGCTGTTTCAGTGATTTTTATACCGCCCGTGATATTGATAAATACATCATAGCCTGAGAGAGGAATTTCAAGTTTACGCTCTAAAAGTGCAAGGAGCATATTGAGTCTATTGTTATCAAAACCTGTGGCTTGACGTTTTGAATTTGGTGTGTGTGATTCTGAAACAAGTGCTTGTACTTCAAGTATGATAGGACGGCTTCCTTCCATAATGACAGTAAGTGCCGAGCCGCTTTGTTGGGAGTTTCGATTAAAAAATCGTGAGGCTATATCTGTTGCAGAGATTAAACCCTCTGCGCGCATCTCAAAGACACCTATTTCACTTGTCGCTCCAAAACGGTTTTTAAATCCTCGAAGGATTCGCAGCTCCTGTGAAGAGTCTCCCTCAAAATAGAGAACAGTATCGACCATATGCTCTAACACACGCGGTCCTGCAATAGAGCCCTCTTTTGTGATATGCCCGATGATGAAGATAGCCAGATCTTTCTCTTTTGCGATACGCATCAACTCAAATGTAATCTGTCGCACCTGTGTTACTGAACCCGGTGCAGAAGTGATATTTTCACTGTATATGGTTTGAATGGAGTCGATAATGAGAAAATCATATTTGCGATGTTCAAGTTCTACTAAAATTTGTTCAAGGCGTATTTCACTCAACAAATAGAGTGAGTCATGATTTGATTTGAGTCTGTTCGCGCGCAGTTTTATCTGCCCTGCAGACTCTTCTCCTGTGACATAAAGAACATCTTTGCCTGTGGAGGCAATGTTTGAGCCAACCTTTAAAAGCAGGGTTGATTTTCCAACACCCGGGCTTCCTCCAATAAGAGTAAGTGAACCCGGAACGATGCCGCCGCCAAGTACATTGTCAAGTTCATCATCAAGTGAGGAGAATCTATACACCTCCTCTTCAACAATATCATTGATACTTATGGCCTTTGCAGCAGAACTTGTAGTGGACTTTGTTTGTTTGACCACCTCTTGTTGGTGCTCATTGAGCTCAATAAAACTGTCCCACGCTCCACAATTTGTACATTTTCCCATCCATTTTGGAGTAGTGAGCCCGCAGTGTTGACACTCAAAAAGAATTTTCTTTTTTGCCATAAGATCGCCTTGAAAGTTAGTTTATATGTGAATTATAATGAAAGATGGAGAGTAAAGGGTAAAATATGACATAGTGTCATATTTTTATTTTTTGTATTGCCATTTACCGTTTACAAACTCTATAGTCGTATCAACTGGAGTGTTGGCGTAGTTGACTAAAGCAGTTGTATCGGAGAGATGTTTTTGTAAAACAAGTCGTTCTTCTTTTAAAAATTCTTGGAGTGATTTTTCTTTTTCATCACTTTGTTCATTTTTTTCTTTATTTTTTTGTTCTTGTTCGATGTGGACTACGGTAGAAGTTTCCTGCTCTTTGGCTGTTTGTTTTGGTTCTATTTCTTGTTCTTCTTCATTTTGTTCTTCAAAAAGGGCATCTAAAAGAGAGTCAACGAACTCATATTTATCAAAAGGTGTGAGGTTTTCAGGCTGTTCACCCGTTCCAACATAAAGAATAGGGAGTTTTAAAGCGTAAGCGATACTAAATATACTTCCACCTTTTGCTGTTCCATCGAGT
>JALUZQ010000101.1 GCA_027011725.1 Sulfurimonas sp.
ATATTGAAGACATCATTCAAGCAAACATCAAGGCGATGCAGCCAAATACAAGTGGTATATATAATGTAGGGACAGGAAAAGCGAGAAGTTTTCAAGATATCGTAGATATTTTACAGCGTGAACTTGGTACATCTTTGGAATGTGAGTACATTCCAAATCCATTTGTTGGTTCGTATCAGTTCCATACTGAAGCAGACATAGCTACGACAAAAGAGGCTTTAGGCTATGCACCTGCGTATGAGATGGAAGATGGCATTAAAGCGTATGTTCCTGAGATTAAACGCATATTTGAAACAGAAGTGAAAAAGTAGACTATGCAAATTTTTAAAGATGCAAAACCAAAAATTTTAGTTGTCGGTGACCTTATGATAGACCACTATCTGTGGGGAAGCTGCGAGAGAATATCTCCAGAAGCTCCGGTTCAGGTAGTGGACATCAATAAAGAGACGACTGTGCTTGGTGGTGCCGGGAATGTTGTAAATAACCTCAAAGCGCTTGGTGCAGAAGTAAGCGTGAGTGGTGTCATTGGTGATGATGAGAATGGCAAAGAGCTTTTGAGTATGCTTGAAGCCATTGGTGTGGAGAGTGAAAAGCTCATTTTTCAACAGGGAAGAAAGACATCGAAAAAGAGCCGTGTTATTGCGGTAAGTCAGCAGATTCTTCGTTATGACAAAGAGAGTAAAGAGGATATTGAAGCAAGGTCGGTTGAGCAGATATTAGAGAAGATACAAAATGATATAGAAAACTATGATGCTATCATTCTCTCTGATTATGGCAAGGGTGTACTGACTGAAGCTCTTTGTCAGGGTGTTATAACGCTTGCACGTCAAAAAGGTGTGAAAGTACTTGTCGATCCAAAGGGAAGTGACTTTTCAAAATACCGTGGAGCATATCTGCTTACACCAAATAAAAAAGAGGCCATTTTAGCAACTGGCATTGAGATAAAAGATGATGCATCGCTTAAAGAGGCACTTGTTAAACTGAAAAATGAGTGTGAGCTTGATATTTCACTGATAACGCTTTCTGAAGATGGTATAGCGATATATGACTCTGAGGTAAAAACCTTTCCGACTGTTGCAAAAGAGGTCTTTGATGTGACCGGTGCGGGTGATACGGTCATCGCTTCCATTGCGTTTGCCCTGAGCATAGATAAACCAATAGATGAAGTGGCAAAATTTGCCAACCTCGCAGCGGGTGTCGTTGTGGGGAAAATCGGTTCTGCTACGGTTACGATTGATGAGATAGAGGAGTATGAAGCATCACTGCATAAAAGTACTTCTGATGCGCATATCAAAAGTTTTGAAGATATAAACGCAGTCGTATCGCGTTGTAGAGAAAAGGGTAAAAAAGTTGTCTTTACAAATGGTTGTTTTGATATCTTGCACGTTGGGCATGTAAAGTATCTGCAAATTGCCAAGAGTTTTGGTGATATCCTCATTGTGGGGCTTAACTCTGATGAGTCGGTATCACGACTCAAAGGGCCTACAAGACCGGTCAATGTAGCAGAAGATAGAGCCTATTTGTTAGCCGCGCTTGAAGCTGTGGATTTTGTAGTGCCTTTTGAAGAAGATACTCCGTATGAGCTTATAAAGATGATACGCCCTGATGTTTTGGTGAAGGGTGGAGACTATGAAGGAAAAGAGGTCGTCGGTACGGAATTTGCTGGTGAGTTGAAGCTTGTGGATTTTGTCGATGGCAAAAGTACAACAAAAACTATAGAAAAAATACAAGGACAAAAATGTTAAAGAAAATTGCGTTACTTGCAATGTTGGCAGTCTCTGCGTTTGCAATGCACAGTGCAGAGGTAAATATAAACGATACAGATTTAGAGATAAGTGCTAAACTTGATTTAGGACAGTTTAATTATAATGTTGAGCCAAATACGACTTTTTTAGGCTTTAGAATAGTAGATGCCGATGACACGCACGGTCCAAAACGTGGGTATAGAAATGACCCATACTATGAGGCAAATTTTTTGATGAAAAAACCGCTCTCAAGTAGTGGTCTCAGTGTAGGAATGGGTGTAAAGTTCAACTATACTACAGATTTTTCATCTCTACCGTTAGGTCTTGAAGCAACGTACAAAATACCGGCTCAGGCGCTTGTACCGATGTATATCAATGGAAGTGTTTACTATGGACCTAGGGTGCTTAGTTTTGGAACTGCGGACAGATACTATGAGTTTCGTGTGAGCTATGATATTGAACTGATTGACAATGGACGCGTGACTGTTGGGTACCGTTCTATGCATACGAACTACGAAGATGTAAGAGGTGACTATGTGTATAATCAAGCACTCTACTTTGGGTTTAAATTTCTCTTTTAAACCCCTAACTCTTTTATAGCTGCGATGACTTCAAAGGCTGTAATTCCTTTCATACAATCATGATGTTTGAGTGGACACTCTCTTTTCATACAAGGAGAGCACTCAAGCTCATGCCTTACAATTTTACTTTTTTTATTCATCCACTGTGAAGTCTCTTTGTAGCGTGTCGGTCCAAATATGGCGACTGTAGGAACTTGATAGGCAGCAGCTACATGCATGGGTCCACTGTCATTTGTTATAAAGAGCGAACATCCACCAATGTTTGCGCAGAGTGCTTGAATGTCTGTTTTTCCTGCCAGATTTGTGAAGTTCTCTACACCGAGTCTTTTAAGATTATCTTCTATCTCTTGTGCCATTTCAACTTCGTTTGGCCCGCCAAAAATGATGATGTCATATTTCTCTTTAAAGTAGGCTGCTACCTCTGCAAAGCGTTCAGGATACCATCTCTTTGCACTCCCATAAGTAGCTCCTGCGTTTATACCAAGTGTTGGTTTATTAAATGTGAGCGGTTTTATGTAGAGTTTGAGTGGTCCTATTATATAGTTCTTGTCTGCTGCGTTTACCATGGCTATTTGGCAGTACTGCTGCACGAGATGTTGGTTTGTAGGTATCTTTGGTGTGTGTGAAAGTAGCAGTTGTGAATGCCAAGATCTTCTTGCAAGGCAGAGAACTGTTCTACTCAAACGCAGTAGTAATGATGAGT
>JALUZQ010000102.1 GCA_027011725.1 Sulfurimonas sp.
ATAATAAGTTGTTTCAATTTGTTATATTGATCTTGATTGTCAGCTCTTTTTCATTTGTATCTTATACGGAGTATGAGGATACACTTGAGGAGACGACAAAGCGTTTAAATGAAAAAGTGATAATGTACCATTTTGAAACCTTTGCTTCACTCTCAAAAGTTTATGAAAAAGATACACATGGGCATCTTTTACAAAGTTTGCACAAAGATCCAGAGTTACGTGAGCGTTTTGAAGATATGCTGCGTTTGATTCGTGTCTCTACTATGGAAAATTTGTTTGTTGTGGCAAAAGAGAAAGAGGGGAATTTTTATTTTTTGCTCGATAGTGATGAAAATCTGCAGACTCGTTCAAATTATATGGAGCCCTTTGACCCTCTTAGCAGTTTTTGGAATGAGTGCTACAGCTCTCAAAAACCACAGATCTTTCATCATAAAAATATGCAAAATTTATGGATTACCATAGCGTACCCTATTGTTGAGAACAATCAAACGGTTGCGCTTATTGGTGCAGATATTTCCAAAGCTTTGGACATTAGAATTCAGAAGAATCTGGTTGATTTTAACAACTTCTTTTGGTGGATCTTGCTACTGAGCGGGTTATGGTTCATTATTTTATATATTATGACGCTTTACTTTCGAAAAAAAGCCTATGAGGGTTACATTGATCCACTGACACAGCTCTACAACAGAAAGTATCTCTATGAGATCGTCTTGAAAAAACTCTCTCGTAATTACCAGCTTTTGATGCTTGACATCGACTTCTTTAAAAAGGTGAATGATACCTATGGACATGATGTGGGAGATTTTGTACTTCAAGAGGTCGCTAGGCGAATACAACGTTTCATACGTACAGAAGATTCACTGATCCGTTATGGTGGAGAGGAGTTTTTAATCTATACAAGAGGACTTACATCTCAAAAGGTTATGGAATTTGCACAGCGTATTCGAGAGCACATTAAGGAAGAACCGATTATTTTTGATGATATTGTTGTTCAAGTCACTGTTTCCATTGGTATAAATCCATATGCCGTAAAAGAAAGACCTTTTCAAGAGATGCTTAAAAAAGCAGATGAAGCACTCTATGGGGCAAAAAAATCAGGAAGAGATTGCGTAATATTGGCAAAGTAAGCTAACTTTGCTTTTTCAATCTTATTAAATCAAAATTCGATAAAATACAGTAAATATACAAAGCGAAATAAAATTAAGGAATATTACTATGCCATTATTAGACTCTTTTACAGTTGATCACACTATTATGCCTGCTCCTGCAGTGCGTCAAGCAAAGATTATGAAAACACCATGCGGAGATAAAATCACAGTGTACGACCTGCGTTTTTACAAACCAAATGAAGACAAAATGGATGGTCGTGGAATCCATACCCTAGAGCATCTTTTTGCCGGTTTTATGCGTGAGCATCTCAACTCTAAAGATGTAGAGATCATAGACCTCTCTCCTATGGGTTGTCGTACTGGGTTTTATATGTCTGTCATTGGAACGCCTTCAGAAAAACGTGTTGCAAAAGCATGGAAAAAATCTATGGAAGATGTTTTACAAGTCAAAAGTAAAAAAGATATTCCTGAGCTTAATGTGTACCAATGCGGCAGTTATAAAATGCACTCACTTAAAAATGCAAAGAAGATAGCAAGTGACATTTTAAGCCACAAAATAGGTATGATGGATAATGAAAAGCTCAAGCTTTCAAAGAAAAAACTCAAAGAGATAAACGGATAATGTTAGTAGTAGTACCAATGGACTCCACTGATGTCCAAGAAGCAAAGATAACACCGGTTTTAGAGGCGAAAACGTGGGCTGAACTGCGCATAGAAGAGGGTGAACTTGTAGAGGTTCTTCACTCAGATAAATATGATGGTTTTGAAGCATGGCCTGAAGCTGTTGTCGTTTGTAATGATGGTGAGCCTGTGATGGACTTTATAAATATGTCTATGATCGTGCTTGTAGCCCATACGCAAAAGACGATAGATGAGATAGTAGAGGCATTTTTATTTCGTGAGCTGCACGATTTGGCATACTAGGATGCAGCAATGGATTTAAAACAGTTTTGTGAGCTTTTTAATCCACTTCCGGGTAATCACTACCTGCTTGTAACCGACACCATAGATGACATTGCACTGCGTTTGCAGGAGTTGATGGAAGCAGTCGATGGAGAACTTAGAATTGCACTCTACGAAGAGAAACCCTCAGCGCTTCCACCCTCTCTAAACGCAGCGAAACTGCAGTCTATTCAAAACTATGCACAACCTTTTCGAGCACTTCCAAGAGACAATGACATTGTGATATTCAAAGACATCCAAAACTTACATAAGAATTTTGAGCAGCTTGTAAAAATTGCATACACGACACTTGCAAATACTGCAGATATTGTTGTCATGCAAAAGAAAGGGTTGATGGATGTTGCAGCTACAAAAGAGCTGCTTGAAAGACGTGAATTTCGCGCACCAAATGCCATAGAGGTGCTTCCAGACTATGACCTTGTTATGGCAAAAAAGATGCACATGTGGGGCGCAGGTCTTTAGAAGTCATCTGCTTCGAACTCTGCATCAGCTTTTGCATCTTCGATGCGCTGGAGCTCTTCATCGCTCATCATTAAGACTTTTAATTTTTTCGTTAAAGCAGTTCTATCGGGCAGTTTGACGAAGTAGGCATAAATACCATAAGACATAATGGCAACCGTAAGAACAACAATACCGGCCTGAACAGGAGTAAAGCGTTGTACAGGCTCTTTGATGTTCATCTCACACACACCGCCCGGACAGTATTTAGGGTCTTTTCTTTTTATCCAGCCATATATTTTACAGCCTAAACAGACTGAAAATGCCGCTTCAAAGAAGAGGAGTGCCATACATATGAGACAGACGAGTACTTTAATAGGATTTGGTTGGAAGTCAATAACGAGATAGTAAAACATTGGCCAGGCAATGAACATTCCAAGTGCCCATGCGAAACGCTTTTGTGCTGCTCCGACATATTCAGGTTTCTGGTTACGTACGAAAAAACGC
>JALUZQ010000103.1 GCA_027011725.1 Sulfurimonas sp.
CAAAATCAGGCTGTACAGAGAGATCTGTCTCTGAGTGGCGTTTATCATAGAAAAGTGTCTGCCATTGGCGTACCATTCCTAAGAAGTTGTTGTTTAAGATGATATTGATAACAGGCAGTTTTTTCTCAACAGCCGTCATCAGTTCTTGACAGTTCATAAGAATTGAACCATCCCCAGTAAAGTTGATGCTTGTCTTCTCAGGAGTTGCAGCTTTTACACCCATCGCAGCCGGAAAACCAAAGCCCATCGTTCCAAGTCCGCCAGAACTTATAAACTGACGCGGTCTGCTAAATGGATAGAACTGTGCAGTCCACATTTGATGCTGTCCAACGTCTGTAGAGATGTTTGCATCATCACCAAGCAGCTCACCAACACGCTCAATTACCCACTGAGGTTTCAGTCTTTCACTGTCTTCATAATACGTAAGTGGATGCAACTCATCAAAGTTATTGATAGTCTCTCTCCACTGCTCATAATTATCAGGGTCTACTATAGAACTCTGTTCAAGCATATCTTTAACAACATTTTTCACATCCCCGACTATAGGGTAGTTTGCATTAACAAGCTTAGAGATACTCGCAGGGTCAATATCAACATGAATTACTCCAGCATTTTTAGCAAACTCTGAGAGTTTTCCTGTTACACGGTCATCAAAACGTGCACCAAGAGCAATGACCAAATCAGTCTCACTCATAGCCATATTTGCTGCGTAAGAACCGTGCATACCGAGCATACCAATGAGAAGCTCATCATCATGAGAGAGTGTACCGCGCGCCATAAATGTCTCAACTGCAGGAATTCCCGTTTTGTGAACAAGCTCACGTACTTCATCCGCTGCGTTTGAATTAATGATACCACCACCAAGATAGAAAAGAGGACGCTTCGCATTTGCTATAGCTTCCATCGCTTTTTTGATCTGGCGAGGGTTTCCTTTTGTATGAGGTTTATATGTCTCAAGATCAAGTGCAACATCATAGTCAAACTCTGCGATCTGTGCTGTAACATCTTTTGGAATGTCGACATGTACAGGACCAGGACGACCGCTTCTTGCAATGTAAAATGCCTCTTTTAAGATACGTGGCAAATCTGCTGCATCAGTGACAAGGTAATTGTGTTTTGTACACGGACGGCTAATACCAACGGCATCGATCTCTTGAAACGCATCAGTACCAATGAGGCTCATAGGAACCTGACCTGAAATAACAACGAGAGGAATGGAGTCCATATATGCATCTGCTAAACCAGTGACTGCGTTTGTAAAGCCCGGGCCTGATGTGATCATTGCCACACCGACTTTTGCGCTGGCCTTTGAATAACCCTCAGCAGCATGAACAGCTGCTTGCTCGTGACGAGTTAATATATGTTGAAATTTATCTTGTTTGTAAATCTCATCATATACGTTCATAATTGCTCCACCGGGGTAGCCAAAAACTGTATCTACACCCTCAGCAATTAACGCTTCAATGACCATCTGTGCACCACTAATTTGCATGAAAAGTCTCCTAAAAATATTATATTTTAAAAATTGACAGATTTTACTCAAAAAGAGCTATATTTGAGGTTAAAGTTTTAGGCTAAAATAGATTTTACAATCATGGAAGGACGCCACATCGCCAATGAGCCTTTTGTAAGGAGCTCGAGGTTGAGTTTTGAAGCGGGATGTTTCTCTTTAAACGCAGCGAAAAAGCTCTCTATTTGCTCTTGTAAGCCAAAGTTCAGAACATAGTTTTTAATGCCATTTTCAAGCTCAGCTTGAGAGTATTCCTCTTGCAAAGCATTTTCCAACTGCACTATGTATGTCCATGCAAAGAGAGTTGCCAAAGATCTGTACTTAGAACTGATGTTTAAATACTCTGCTAAAGTATCCCGTACCCCTTGAGCATCTCCAAGTGCAGCAAAATTGTTTGCTTTTTGCAGGTCTGCATTCCATTTTTCATGCAGTTTTTTTCCCTCATCACTCAGTAGCAGGTCTTCAGCGACTGCCATCATATTGTAAGCGGTTGGAATGTCTTCCTCTTTAATGGCATTAAAAAACTTCTGTTTTGACTCAAGCTCTTTCATAAGTGTCTGCACTTCTTCTTTAAAATCAGTAAAGTCTGCTAAAATTCTCAAGATTTTGATGGCGGAGTGTGTATCACCCTCTTGTAGGTATTTATTTACCTTGATATAGAGTGAATCTGCATACTTCATCAACGAATCATACTCAGGAAATTCTTTTAAAAAAGGATTGTGTTTAATAAGTTCAAAACAGACCTTGAAATCTTTTTGTCCTATTGCCGCGCGAAAACGCTTATATATTTCCCCTTTGCTCATCACCTCTTGTATAAACTTAGTTTTTTCAGTTATCCCTCTATAAGGTGCTAAAAGTTCCTGTGCCTTTGCCATCCCTTTTTGATCTAGTGCATATTTCTGTGCCATTGTGAGACGTTTTTTCCACTGCGCTTCCATCGCTTGGTAGAGTTTCGATTCTTTATAAACAGGGTAAGTATTTGCCAAGTTGTAGGCTACTATAAGTTTTCCATCTTGTACACTCTGTTTAAACTGATCAAACTTTTCATAATCATGAAGCAGTTTTTGCACAATCTTATTTTTTGTAGGAACATTTTGAAAATTTTTCAGCAAAGAAGCAGCAGTTTTTTGATCTCCATTTTGGAGTAAAATTTTTGCTTTTTCCAAAGAGTGGTTCCAAAAGTTTGTAGCAATATTACAAACCTTTGTAAATTTTAGAACAGGGTTTTTCTCTATTTGAGTATGAATAGCTTCGAAATTCTTTGCTTTTAAAAAAGCTTTAATCTTTTCATGCCCCTCATAGATGTCATAACGTGAGACAAATCCATCTTGCGTTCCCACTATAAGATGCTTGCTTTGCACATCAAACTCTAAGGCTGTAACCATAGAGGAGACTTTAATGTACTTTTGTGAGAGTTGTTGATGAGTGCTTAATTCATAGAGTAAAATATAGCCTAACTCAGTCCCTAAAAAGAG
>JALUZQ010000104.1 GCA_027011725.1 Sulfurimonas sp.
GCTGTGTATTGAGTGTTATCTCCCTTTTTGAGGAGCAACTCCCCCAACGGCTCTTCATTTTTCTAAATTTTAGCTTTTCATACGATAAGCCTATCATTTTACTAAAATATTCCACTCTTTGACTCAAATACTCCTCAGCACTGCGTTTATAAAAAGCATCATAGGCTTTAGTGATTTTTTCTATCTCCGAAGTAGAGAGTTTTGTAAGTCTTTGGCGCAGTGAGCTAACTTCTGGGGCATCAATACTGTAAAGTGTACCAAAAAATAGGACTTCATCTTGAAGTTTGACCTGCAAAGGTCTGTTTTGCTCATTTTTAAGGAGTTGTTTTGCTATCCACTCTCTTTTTTCTTCTAAAAAAGTCTGGATAAATCGCGAAGATTTTACAGGGGTCTTGACACTCAGCGTAGAGTCTGCGTTTACACGTAAGTAGCTGTGTTTGAGTTTTGGAGCATAGATAACATTGACCTTGATGCCTTCAAACTCCATAGATTTACTCATAAACAATAGGGTCTTTCACTCCTGCTTGTGCGAAGCCGTTTAAACGTAGTCGGCAGCTGTCACAGACACCGCAGGCTTTGTCTTCGTTTTTATAGCAACTCCATGTCAGCTCAAGCGGTACGCTGCGTTTGAGTGCCTCTTGGACTATTTCAGATTTTTTGAGATGCACAAGCGGCATCTTTATTTCTATGTTCGTCTCATCTTTTGTACCGAGATTAATCGCCCTTTGCATCGCTTGGATGTACTCTTCACGACAATCAGGATACCCACTGCTGTCCTCTTCGACCACACCGATACTCAACACCGATGCACCCTCTTTTTCCGCAATGGCAGCCGCCATCGATAAAAAGATACCGTTTCTAAAAGGAACATAAGTGACAGGCACACCCTCTTCTACTCCACCAGTAGGCACATCAATGGAGCTGTCAGTGAGTGCCGATGCACCGAGTTGCTTGAAAAAATCAAGATTAAGCACATATTTCTCTTTGACATCAAGTGCTTTTGCGATGTTCTCAAAACACTCCAACTCCTTTTGTTGCGTGTTTTGTTCGTAGTTGAAATGCACGGCGATTATCTCATATCCAGCATCTCTCATCATGTAGGCGCTTAGAGTAGAGTCCATCCCTCCACTCATAATACAGACGGCTTTTTTGTTCATTGTTTGCTCTTTTTTCATAGACATATTTTAACATAACTCTCAAAGTATAAAAGTTTTTTAATCTATTTTAAAACAAAAGAGTTATAAAATGGTTCAATACAAGAAAAAAAGGAGATACCATGGAAGTATCATCTTCAAACGGATCTGCCAGCGTACAGGTTGATGTGATGAAAAAAGCACAAGATGTACAAGCAAAACAGATAGAAAAACTTTTAGAGAGTTCTCAAGAGCAAGCCAAAGAGGTAACTGCTCAAAAAACAGGTGTCGGTGGTAACTTAAACATTACCGGCTAAGGAGTGAAATATTTTCTCACTCCACAAAATCCTCTAAGCCCCCTTTTGCTATAATTCCACGCATGATAGATATAAATAATGAGAGCTCACTAGAGCTAGATACCACCCTTTTAGAAACGATTACACAGAGTCTTACCGATAAAGATGTTGAACTTGTTGTCACAAACAATGCTGAGATTCAAGAGATAAATAAAGCACACAGAGGCATAGATAAAGCAACTGATGTGCTCAGTTTTCCATACGAAGAGATGCCCTATGCACCGCTTGGCAGCATCGTCATCTCAGAAGATATGGTCAAAGAAAAAGCAGCAGAGTTTGGACACTCACCAAAAGATGAGTTCTCTTTGCTCTACATTCATGGTCTTTTACACCTTTTAGGGTACGACCATGAAGTAGATGATGGAGAGATGCGTCAAAAAGAGGAAGAACTTATAAACTACTTCAAGCTTCCAAAGAGTTTGATAGTACGAACAGAGGATAAAGCGTAGATGGATTATGTAATTTTTATAGTTGCTATGGCAGCTTTGATTTATGGTGCAGATTTTATTATTAAAGAGTCAGAGCGTATTGCTCTGCACTTTAACATTTCTCATTTTGTGATCGGTGCGACACTCATTGCGTTTGGAACGTCTTTGCCGGAGATGGCAGCCTCTATGATGGCAGCATCACAGGGAAAAGTCGATATGGCTGTAGCCAATGTTGTCGGAAGTGTTATTTTTAACATTTCACTTGTTTTGGGTGTCGTTTTTATGATAGCCAAATCCATGATGCCCGATCGTGATCTTTTTGCAAAAGACAGTGCTTGGGTTATGGTGCCAGTGGTGGTCTTTTTTGTAATGATACAAGATGGTGTCATCAGTAGAATAGACGGAGTGCTCTTTTTGTCTATGATGATTTCATACCTTCTTTTTCTCTTTACAAGTAACAAAGATGAGCTTGAGGGCGAACTTGATGAAGATTTGGTAAAAGAGAAGTTCAACTGGCCAAAAACTATTTTACTGCTTGGCATAGGTTTTGCCTTTACTATAGGCGGCGCAAATTTTGTTGTGGAAAGCGGTACGCACATTGCACGTCATTTGGGTGTGAGTGAATGGATCATCGGGTTGTTTCTTATCTCTTTGGGTACATCATTGCCGGAACTTGTCGTCTCTTTAGTTGCTGTGAAAAAAGGCAATGCCGAGATGAGTATAGGAAATATCATCGGTTCAAATGTGGCAAACTTTTCAATGGTACTTGGTGGTTCTGCACTTATCCAGCCACTCACCATCAACCTTGCTGCAACAAAGTTCGATATGATAATTCTTGGAGCGGTATCTATTACCTTGGTCTTTATTCTTGCAAACAAGATCTACAACAAAGCAGGCGGTATCTTCCTTCTAACTCTGCTTGCACTCTTCATTCAAAACTCATTTAGTTAAATTTTTATCGTCTCTTTTTAATATAACCAAGCTCTAAGAGCTTGTTATAGATATCTGAGACGATAGATCCTGCTGCGTGTCCACCATGTCCACCATGCTCTACCATTACAGTAA
>JALUZQ010000105.1 GCA_027011725.1 Sulfurimonas sp.
CGCATTTTCTATCACTTCATAGATGACATCATGCGGCTGGTTGTCTAAAAGAGTGATGACATCAAACATATCTCCGCGTTTGTAAACAAATATAGTCTGCTCTTTATTATTTTCAAAATTTATTTGATATGTTTTAATGCGCCCTTCAACTACAACATAAAAATACTTTAAAAAGTCATCAGGGAAAAAAGGAGAAGAGCCCTTTTCGTATTCAAAAGGCTTGGCATATTTGAAAAACTCTGTTTCAAATGTCTGACTTGTATTATCGAGTAGTGTTAAATTATTTGATTTAGTTTGCATGGAAGAATTGTAACATAAATCAATATTGCAAAATGTCATATTGTTGTGCTTTTATGAGTATTTTGTATAAAATAAAATAAAAAAGAGTTGTGAATGATACTTGGAAAATGTCCCTATTGTGAAGATGGAAAAATAGAGGTACGTGATAAGGAAGTACGCGGGAAAAAAGTGAAGCTCTATGCTTGTAGTAACGCGCACTGGATGAGCGAGGATGGTGAGATGTATGAACTGACACCTGAGTCAAGTTGCGGATTTAAAATATGGCAAAACTCGCTTGCCCGCTATGGAAAGTGGCTCACCTACAAAGAGGTGCGTCAGCTCTTAGAAGATGAAGAACTTGAAGTGGAACTGCTCAGTAAAAAGTATGGCAAAAAGATCTACTACACAAAGAGTATTATTTTGAATGAAGAGTATGGAGTAAGCGTACTTTGGGATTAGTTTCGCTAAAATTAATCTATGCTACAACAGTATCAAGAGGCGATTGAAAACAGCAATATTGTTTCCAAGACCGATGTAAATGGTATTATCACTTTTGTAAATGATGAATTTTGCAACATTTCAGGTTACTCCAGAGAAGAGCTTGTTGGTAATAATCATAATATCGTCCGCCATCCTGATGTTCCTGCTTCGAAGTTTAAACTGCTCTGGAAAACTATAAAATCCAAAAATATTTATAAAGGCACTGTAAAGAATCGTGCAAAAGACGGTTCTACCTTTTATGTAAACACGACAGTGATTCCGATTTTAGATGAAAATGGAGAGATTGAAGAGTTTATCGCCATTCGTTATGATGTAACGAAAGAGGTCTTTTACAGGGAGTCACTAGAGAAAAAAGAGAGAGAACTCGAAGAACTCAATGAAGAGCTTGAAAAGAGGGTTGCAAAGAAAACAAAAGAGCTCAAAGAGCTCAATGCAACACTTGAAAAGCGTGTCAAAGAGGAGATAGCCAAGAACGAAGAGAAGCAAAAGGTTATGTTTTGGCAGTCCCGTTTTGCCTCTTTGGGAGAGATGCTCGCAAACATTGCACATCAGTGGCGTCAACCGCTTACTGAGCTGAACCTGACACTCTTTAGCATGAAAAAAGCGGCTCTGCGTGAGGAGAGCGAAGCAGTTGAGACGCTCTATAATGAGAGTAAGGTACTGATACAAAATATGTCAAGTACCATTGAAGACTTCTCGAACTTTTTTAAACCAGAAAAAGAGAAACAGCACTTTATGCTGCATGAGAGCATAGAAGAAGCACTGCATATCTTAAAGCGTGTGCTCAAGCGTGATATGATTCAAGTGCAAACCACTTATGAAGATGCTATGGTTCTTGGCATTAGTAATGAGTTCACGCAGGTTATTGTCAATCTTTTAAAGAACTCGCGTGATGCCTTTGTCGAAAACGGGGTGCTCATTCGAGAGATACATATCGAAATAAAAAAAGATGCAGAGTTTGCCTATGTGAGCGTGGAAGATAATGCCGGTGGTATTTCGGAGAAAGAGCGTTACAAGATATTTGAGCCCTATTTTACAACTAAACATGCATCACAGGGAACGGGGCTGGGGCTTTTTATGTCTAAGATGATCTGTGAGAAAGGTTTTAACGGTTCACTTGATGTAAGTTCAAAGAAAGGGATGACAACTTTTAGCATCCAAATTCCTTTGGAGATGCCAAATGAAAAATAAGTTTTTAAAAACATTGCGCGTTTTGCTTGTAGAGGATGAAGAGAAACTCTCAAGCCTCTTAAAAAATGCCATAGGCGATAGTTTTTATAAATTTAGTGTCGCTGCAAACGGGCAGGAGGGGTTGGAGCTTTTTGAAAAACTAAGACCTGATATTATCATTACCGATATTATGATGCCGAAGAAAACGGGTCTTGAGATGGCAAAAGAGATACGTGCTGTAGATACCCATATTCCTATTATTATATTGTCCGCATTTTCGGAGACTCAGAAGTTTTTAGATGCCATCGATGTCGGTGTTGTGAAGTACTTTATTAAACCTTTTGATCCGGATGAACTGTTGGAATACATGGAGTCGCTTGAGAGCGTTTTATCTGAGCGTTCATTGCAGCTGTGTGAGGAGTTTGTCTATAACAGAGCTAAGAAGAGCCTCTATAAAAAACAGCGCTATGTGGCACTGACAAAAAAGGAGAAAGATTTTTTATCGCTTTTGATCGAGAAGTATGATGAAGAGATCTTTGTCGTGAGTGACGCGTTGATAAAAGAGAGGTTATGGAATGAAATCGTGAGTGATGAGAGACTGCGAACTTTTGTGAGACGTTTTAGGGAAAAGACATCAAAAGAGTTGGTGAAAAATGTAAAAGGAGAAGGCTACCAAATTATGACAGCCTAATACCTGTAGACTATTTTGTATAGAGATCTGTACTAGGGTGATATGGTTTAGTAATCGCTGGCTTTTTCACTGTTTTTGTGTCATAGTGAACGATGTTTTCTGCTTGAGCAGCAACGAATGCGAACGTAAGTGCAAGTAAAATTTTTGTCATTTTTATTTCCTTTTGTGTGGTGATTATTGCTTATAGTTTTAAACAGGACAATTTTTGTCTTATTTAAAAGTAGCAGAATGATATCAGGATATTGAGAAAGAAAACTTGATATATGTCAAGAATTGATACTAATTCTCATTTACCTCCAAACAC
>JALUZQ010000106.1 GCA_027011725.1 Sulfurimonas sp.
GAGTATCACATAACTAACATAAGAGAAGAGCAACATTGCAATAAGCTGTAACACAAAAAATATTTCAGGCAACCATTTCGAATTTCTTCTTCTCTCTTGCATCACAAACCCTTTATAATAGACATATAATATAATAAATTATAATACCAATAAAATTAAAGAAAACTGAACCCTAGTAATTTTAACGTTTTCTATACGAGAGTGCTTCTAAGAGATGTTTTTTATCAATTATTTTTGATGCATCTAAGTCAGCTATTGTTCTTGCAACTTTTTGTAATTTTTTTATGCTCCTAAAAGAGAGGTGAAAACGCTCTACCGCCATTTTTAAAGTCGTATCAGCCTCTTCATTAAGTATGCAATACTCCTCTATCTCTTTATCGTTCAGTGCTGCGTTTAGAACATTTTGTCCTCTCTGTTTTGCAAATATATGTGCCTCTACAACCATTTTATGCATCTCTTTTGAGGTCAAACTCGGTCTATCTGACATACTTACATTCTGCATAACGACATTAAGGTCTATTCGATCTAAAAAAGGATCTGAGAGACGATTTTTATAGCGTTGAATCTCCAAATCACTACATCTGCACTCCTTGTTTTCATCAAGAAGATTCCCGCATGGACAAGGGTTCATCGCACCCACAAAAAGAAAATGAGCAGGATACTCCACTTTTGAATTGACACGAGAGATCCTTATCTTACCATCTTGCATCGGCTCTCGAAGTGATTCAAGAACATTTTTAGAAAAATGAGGAAGCTCATCAAAAAAAAGTATGCCGTTATTTGCCAGTCCTACCTCCCCAATCTGTGCCTTATGAGAGCCTCCGCCAAATATACTCCCCATCGTGGAAGTGTGATGAGGGTTCTTCATACTACGTCGCGGTGCAAAGGCCGGCTCTTTACCCTCTAATACCTCAAGCTTTGCAACGTCAAGTATTTCGCTCTCATTCATAGGAGGTAAAATATAACGAAGACGGCTTGCTATCATACTCTTACCACAGCCGGGACTCCCTTCAAATATGATATTATGAAATCCTGCAGCAGCTATGAGTGCAGCCCTTTTTGCGACCTCTTGTCCACGAACATCACTGAAGTCTTCCTCATACTCCTTCATATAGTAGTATTTTTGGCTACCTAGTTCATAAAACGGATATGCAATTTCACTCTCTTGAATACTCGGCTCTATAGTTTCTTGATTTTTTAATACCTCTACTGCTTCATTGAGATGCTTTACACCATAAAAAGCAATATTTGGGATTTTTGAGAGTTTTTCCAATGATTCATAAGGAACAATAGCTTGAGTAATGAGCCCTTGATTTGCGAGAGAAAGTATGAGTGGATAGAGTTGAATATTTTCTTTGACAGCCCCATCAAGACCAAGCTCACCAAATACAAACCAAGAGTGCAACTCCACATTTACATCATTGAGTAAAATAAGCAGTGCAAGACTCAAGTCAAAATGTGAACCCGATTTTGCAAGTTCTGAAGGAGCTAAAAGAAAGGTAATACGTTTAGGAGGAAAGGAAAAATCATTGCTCAACAGTGCCGACTTGACACGCTCTTTGGCTTCGGTGATGGCGGTGGATGCCATGCCGACTATTGAAAATGAGGGGAGTCCTTTAGTAAGCGTTGACTCTACATCAACAACTTTTGCCTCAACTCCCTCATATGTTGCACACTGAACACTCTTCATACTCTACTCCTTCACGCTATATGAAGAAGATATTAACACAAAGAAAAGTGTTTCTTACTATTTATGTCAAATTGACATATTATTTCTTTGCTTTTCTCTCTTTGAGCATTCGCTTATACTCTTTTTCAAACTTTTTACGTCGTGAATAAGAGAGATGGTCTATAAATAAAATACCCTCAAGGTGATCCATCTCATGCTGTATAGCAATGGCAAGGAGTTCGTCTGCTTCGAGTGTTTTTGTATTCCCATGTCTATCTTGATAATTGAGTGTTATCTTCTCAAAACGTGTAACATCCTCATAAAACTTAGGAACACTCAAACAAC
Organism: Sulfurimonas sp.; assembly: GCA_027011725.1. Lineage (GTDB taxonomy): Bacteria > Campylobacterota > Campylobacteria > Campylobacterales > Sulfurimonadaceae > Sulfurimonas. The sequence continues at coordinate 2,015 of JALUZQ010000106.1, forward strand.
CCTCTTGGTACGTTGTTTCACCAGACTTCTCAACTATTACAGGGTTAATGATCTCCAAAAGATTCTCAGGTGGCTGTTCACCCTCTTCATTTGGTATATTTAAAATAAGTGCCCTGATAGGATGGTTCACTTGAATCGCTGCAAGTCCGATTCCATTGGTCTCCAACATAAAAGGATGCATTGCATCAAGGAGTTTATGGAGGTTTTCATCGAAGTGCTTTACTTCTTTAGATTTTTCACGAAGTCGCTTGTCCGGATACTCAACAATAGATAATTGCATAACGTTTACTTTCCTATTTTCCTATTTTGCTCTAAGTGAGACGGCATAATCTGTATTTTTATTCTCATAGGCCTTTTCAATTGCATTCATTGCACTGACTATTATCTCTTCAACAGAGTGCTCTGTATCAATATCTGTTATCCCTATGGAGATACGAAGTTGTATCTCTCTGTCTGCTAAAAAGAAGTTTGAATTTGACACCAAATCACACAGTCTCTCACTTGCTTTTTTTGCACTTGGAATATCTGTATGTTTTAAAAGCATGGCAAAAACACCATTTCCATAATGTGCAACCACATCACTGCGTCTTGAAGTTTTTAAAAGCAGTCTTGCAATTGTTCTTGTCATTAAGGTCAATGCTTTTTCATTTTTCACGCTCTGTTTGAGTGTTTTTGAAAGCTCTATCATGATGAGTGAGCTTTTATGATGAAATTTCGATATAAGCTCTATCTCTTGTTCAATTTTTGTCAAAAGATAGCGTTTATTATAGACACCGAATTTATTGTCAAAAATAGTCTCATTCTCAACACTTTTAACGATTTTAGCCGTTTCATCATAAGAGGTTTTCATCTGGTGTGACTGCGTTTTTAAAATAGAATTGAGCTTTGAGACATCACCTTCAAGCACACTGACAATACCAATGG
>JALUZQ010000107.1 GCA_027011725.1 Sulfurimonas sp.
GCACTATTTTGATAGAAAAGAGTTTTTTAACAAACTCCATAAACTCACTGACATACGCAATAAGCTCGGGCTGCGTTCAGGATTTAACACTATTGAAAAACTTCCGGGTGTTGCAAAGAGTGAGTATGCAATAACAGGCGTATTTCATAAACCTTATGTCAGAAAATATGCTGAGATTTTCACTGATAGGTACAAAAAATTTGCACTTATTCAAGGCAATGAAGGGACACCTGAGCTTTTTAGCAAAGGACGCCTCTGGATAGTTGAAAACCAAACAACGCAGGAGTATAAAATCGATCCTGCCTACTACGGCATTAACTATAAAAAATCTTGGGAGTCCATCACACTTGAAGATTCCATAGAGCAGCTTAAAAATCCATCTGATGAGTACCTCAAACTCGCTCGTCTAAACGCAGCGGTCTATCTTTTTATCACCGAAAATGCGAAAAGCATTGATGAGGCTTATGAGCAGGTAAAAGATACTACTTTTTAGTTAGATTATAATCCACAATTTCTCCATCGAGAGACTTTAAAAAGGCTTCAAGAGCATCAAGTTGCTCTTTTGTCAGATCAAGTCCGAGTTGATATTTTCCCATTATTTGTATTGCTTCACGTAGCTCTTTTACGCTTCCATTATGAAAGTACGGTGCTGTTTTTGAAATATTTCTCAGTATAGGCACACGAAAGTAACGTGTCCCGTTTTTACCTAAAAAACCACCTATATTCTTAAAAGGAAAAAGATGGTACATCTCAAAATTAAAATGCATTTGTGAAAAGTGTCTTTGATGTGTTTTTTCATCAAAAGTAGTCGTCAGATCTATAATACTGTTGTACTCTCGGAGCGGGAATTTTTGGATCTTTTGTCCACCTATGGCAGGTCCAAAGTGACACGCTTTACATCCCATATCTATAAAGAGGTTCAGTCCTCTTTTTTCCTCTTGTGTAAGCGCATTCTCATCCCCTTCTAAAAACTCATCGTAACGACTTCGTGTCACTAACGTCTTCTCATAGGCTGCTATTGCTTTAGTGATGTTGTCAAAGGTAATTGCATCCTCGCCATATATGTTTTCAAATTCCCTACTATATTTTGGATTTTCTTTTACCCTGCTTTCTATAAGTTCAGGCGTAGATGCCATCTCAAATGTAGCCTGTGTTGGACCTTTTGCCTGATCTCGAAGTGACTTTGCCCGTCCATCCCAAAAAAGATGCTTTGAGTAGGCTGTATTTAAAACGGTAGGAGAATTAAGATGAGAAGGATTTGCTCTTTTTTTGTAGCCAATGGCAGTAGGTTTGCCATCTTCTCCGCCATTTTTTATATCATGACACGAAGCACACGATATAGTTCTATCGAGTGAGAGATTTTTATCAAAAAAAAGCTCTTCTCCGAGCTTTATTTTATCAATGCTTAAAGGATTGTATTTATCATCTACCTCACTTTTTAGCGTTGCAAAATCTTTTGGTATTGGCCGTAAGCCTTTGTCTAATGCCTTTTGCCTAAGATTTTGTGTAGCATAGACAAAGACTACCGCCAAGCTTATAAATAGAACTTTTTTCATCTGCTACTCCTTTGAAAGTAGACTTTTTGCTAAATCCCAAAAAATTTATGGAGCCACTCTCTCTCTTTTTGCGTCTCAATAAATATTTTTGTAATTGTTTGATTGTTATCGCCTAAGACTACAACATCATTTGCAACCACTTTAAGGTGTTTTCTTCCCCACTGTTTGTCCAAATCATCCATTCTATAAAGTGCATCAGCTGCGTTTGGCTTCTCTTTTTCACCTGTTTTTACATTGATAATAGTAAGACCACCCATTCTTTTTTCAAATTTATATGGGCTGTATACTTTTATCTCTTTATAAATTCTGTCTGCTTTTGCTTCTGGCGTTGCTTTTTGAATGGCAAAAAAGCCTAATGCAAAAAATGCAAACAACAACCCAAGAAAAAATCCTTTTTTTGCGTTCATCTACTTACTCCAACTTTCAATATATTTTTTTGCTTTTTCATCAAGCATTTTCATTCTCTCTTTCCCTTTGGGAAAACGTTTACGCAGAGCGCGCATCTCTTCTAAAAACCCACCGATACTCTCAGGAATCAGCTCTTGCAAATAACGTCTGAGATGTTTTGCCATTGCCGGTGATGCTCCAGAAGTGGATACTGCAATGGTCAAATCATCTTTTTTGATATATGATGGAAAGATAAAGTCACAATAATCGACCGAATCAACTGCATTACACAAACACTTATACTCTTTTGACTCTTCAAATATGGCACTTTGAAGAGGAATGTCATCTACTGCTACAACAACTATGCTATATCCTGCAATATCACCTTTTTCATAGCTGCGTTTAGTATAATTTAAACGCAGTGCATCCATTTTAGCAAGCATCTCCTCTGAGAACTCTTGCGCAATGATTGTTATATCTTCACTAAAATCAAGCAGATGAACCAATTTTTCATAAGCAATCTTTCCACCACCTACTAATAAGATTTTTTTATCATCAAGCTTGATAAATGCCGGAAAGTATGCCATATTTACCCCACTTCGTATAATTTCACTAAAATCATATCATATTAACTTTAGAGCCTAAGAATATCGTATATAATAACAATATTTTATTGATAAACATCAATTTAAAATAAAAAAAAGATAGATACAATCATTTTATCTAATCTCAATACAAAGTAGCACTATGAAGCAAGAAGTTTTATCGAGAATACAAAAGAAGTTTCCATTAGTTGAGAGACCTTTTGCAGTTATTGCAGAAGAGCTTGGCATTACAGAGGATGAAGTTTTAGAGATTCTTCGTCAAGAGAAAGAAGCTAACATTATACGACAGACATCGGCCATCTTTGACACCAAGCGTCTTGGCTATAAATCATCACTCGTTGCGTTTAAAATAGATGCATCAAAAATAGACAATGCCGTTGCCATCATCAATGCACATCCTGGAGTATCGCACAACTATGAGCGTAATCATGAGTTTAACATCTGGTTCACTATGGCAGTTGCACCTGACTCTAAACTTGGGCTTGAGCGCACCATCGAAATACTTGCAGAGCTTACAGAGGCTGAAGATTATATCATGCTGCCAACACTTAAACTCTTTAAAATAAATGTCAAACTCAACACAACAGGTAAAGATGAGAAGAAAGAGAAGGTCAAAAAGGTCGTGCATAAGGATATAGAGCTCACACCTCTGCATCATCAGATCATTATGCGCGCACAAAATGACATCGATTTTGTCCAAGAACCTTTTAAAGGTATCATCGATGAACTTGACATTGACTACGATACATTTTTTACAACACTCCAAGAGTTGCAAGAAGCAGGTGTTATGCGAAGATTTGCTTCCATTCTCAACCACCGTAAAGCAGGTTTTAATGCAAATGCAATGGTTGTCTGGGATGTCGATGAAGAAAATGGAGAAGCAATCGGTGAAAAAGCCGCTGCGTTTAGTGCGGTAAGTCACTGTTATTTACGTCCAAAATATGAAAACTGGCCATATAACCTTTTCACGATGGTACATGGCAAAACAACTGAGGAGACAAACGCAATGATAGAGGAGATGGCACAAGAGATAGAGTCAAAATCACATATGCCGCTCTACTCATCACGCGAATTTAAAAAAGTACGTATAGAGTACTTTACCCCTGAGTTTGAAAAATGGGAGGAAAAACACAATGGATAGATTTTTTGTACTAGAGACCCCTTACATCGTCATAATGCTCTTTTTTCTTGGAGTGACTGCCTTTGTCACAACAAGAGACTTTATGCCAAAGGGTGCCTTTAAAAAAGGAATGATAGGAATATTTGGCATTTTTGCCATAATGATCGGCTTGCACTACTATGTCACAAGTGCACGAATGGATGGTGTGAAAGAGATATTTAACAATGGTGAAACCATTATATGTGAAAATAAAATGCGAAGAACCATCTCTCAATCTGTACTCATCTCAAAAAAACTTGGCTGGAGACTTGAAGGTGACTACTTTAAAAACCCTGACTTTGAAAGAGATTTTCTTACAGCACGCTGTGTTGACTATGCACCAATAGCAGCCGAAGCGAAAGAGAAAAAAGAGCAGTAATGAAAACATTTCTACTCCTCTCTCTTTTACTCTCCTCTTTAAATGCCCTAGATGCTTTCACTTCTTCAAGTGTCTGTCAAAAATGCCACCCTGTCATCTACAATGAGTACTACCACTCACAGCACAGAAAAGCTTCCATCTTTTCAGACCCAATCCATAAAGCTGTCTGGGACAAGCATCCATACAAGAAAAAAGGAATGTATAAGTGTGCCAAATGCCATACACCCAATGATAAAGTGATCTTAAGCAAACTCGAAAAGCATGAAAAAGCCCTACCTGTGAAGAACAAGGGACAACTCGAAGGAGTATCATGCGTTTCATGTCATAACATAAAAAGCATTGAAAAACATGCACGATCAAATACAAATGTCATTACAAGCAACAAACATACGCTTTACTCTGCTAGAGAGAGTGAAAAAAACAATAGTGACAAAAAATACAAGATGCAAAAGAGTCTCTTTGGATTTGTAACAAAGAAAAGTGGTTCACCCTATCATGACATAGACTTCACAAATGAGCTTTTTTACAATGGAAATGTCTGCATGGGCTGTCATTCTCATAAAGAAAATGCGCATAAATTACAAGTGTGTACCTCTAAAATAACAGCACATCCAAACAGTGAAAAAGAGAACTGTATCACTTGTCATATGCCAAAAATCCCAGGAAGCTTTACAACACTTAGAGATACAAAAACACATAGATTTCACGGCTTTAGCGGTGTAAGCCATAAAGCGAGTATGCTTCGCCAGTATATCAAGCTAACATATGAGAAAAAGCCTCAAGGTTTTGATGTTATCATCTACAACTCAGCAAACCATCCACTGCTTTTACATCCGCTTCGTGTCGGTATGCTTAAAGTCAGCATCAAACGCAGCAATAAGAACATTGCGCTAGATCCTGTGAAGTTCATCCGTATCATAGGCAAAGACAAACACCCTGCTCCACCGTGGGTAGCTACAGAGGTCTTAAAAGATACACAAATTCAGGCAAAAGAGCATAGAGTTATTCATTTTAACACTGATTTAGAGCCTAATGATGAGCTTATTGTCACGCTTGGCGACTACTTGGTGAATCCTAAAATGGCAAAAAAACTAGGTCTCAATAAGCCGCAATTCACTGCGTTTAGAATCTTTAAAGAGGAGCATTTCAATGTTAAATAGAGTAAAAAGATACTCCATGGCTCTTGTTTTTTTGTTTTTAGTCATTGGACTTATGCTTCTTGCCACACTTGGCGTTGAAAATTTTGGAGACCATCTTCTCAAAGATTCTCACATACAAACAACCATGAAACCAAAAGGAGAGAGGTTAGCGTTATGAGTTTGACACTTTTACTCGGTATTGGGGTGGCGATCACCATTATTTTTCACTTCATTGGCGTCTACGTGGGAGCTAAAAAAATTGTATGGATAGCTCTTGTACTCATTTGGGCGGCGGTAATATCTGTAGCAACAGGAGAGGTAAAACCTAAAGCATATGATGAAATAAAAGCGATGCAGGGAAAATATGAAGATACAGATAAGCTCATAAAAGAGTCGATGCCAGAAGTATCACTCTATGAACTCATCAAAATTAAAAACAGTTACCTAGCGCATGAGAATAACGAATAATATCATGCCTTTGAAGTTTTAAGCACCCAGTGCTTTTTTTACATTATCGTCTGCCATAGAGATGTTCCACTCCGGTTCCCAGACAACCTCAACATCTACCTCTTTTACATTTGGCAGCTTCTCTACAGCCTCTTTTACCCATTGTAAAATCATTTGATGCAGAGGACAAGCCTTCGTTGAGAGTGTCATAGTAACTTTTACATTTCCCTCATCATCACTGCTTGCATCATAAATGAGTCCCATCTCTACAAGGTTAAAACCAACTTCAGGATCTATAACCGTTGAGATCGCTTGAAATATTTCATCTTTTGTATACATTGCCATTATTTTTTCCTTATTATTTAAAATTTATCATATAGAGTACGTTACGTAAAAATGCCAAAGCACTCATTACCAAAAATGAAGCTCCTGCACCTATGAGAGCTTTGCTTGTAAAGAGTAGTGCTGCTGTCACAAGTAACACTCCCACTGCACCAAACACAAACTGTGCCTGCGAACTTTTAGTTGGTACCATATCTACAAGCATAGGTACTTTTTGCTTGCCAACAAGTGGTGAAAATCTCTCAAACCAGACCAAAAATGGAATAATTTTATAGATGTGCCCCGTTATCAAAAAGCCAAAAAAGCCAAAGAAGAGCAGCCACATAGATGCTAAAAGATAATTCTCTGTGCCCTTTACAAAATAGAGCAGACCTATGGCTATTGACACTACCAGTGATGAGTAAGAAAACATCAACGAAATCGCATAAATATCATTCTCTTTTCGCGGTCGTATCTTGTAAATAATAAATATCAAATAAGCATAAACAAGCATAGCAACAACCGCTAAGACATCAGCAATAAAAGAGAGTGTCTCTAAATGAAACAGTGAGGCGATGATGGCCAAAACCACTGTCACACTCATAAGGGTAATAGATATCTCCAACGGTCTCAAAGAGAAGCTGTGAGAGAGCGTAAACATAGGTACAAGCACAATGGAGAGCCCCATAATGGTTATGGCTATGTAACCACCCAAAACAGAGAATACATGCGCTTTTAAAAGAGAGGTGATATCAACTGAAATGGTACCGGCATAAGAGAGCGCCATCAACAGCCCGAAAATAATACCAAAGAATAAAAAGGTATTTGAAATCAGTACACTGCTCATCACGAGTGTGAGCTTTTTCACCTTTGCTATGGTTAAAAATATTTCACCTACAAATATCATCATAGATGTCAGAACTATTACACCACCATAGGGCAGCAGTGCGCTTGAATACAAAAAGCCAAAGACCATCAAAAGTGTGCCTATAAGCAGCAGCGGCCAAATAGCATAAAAAAGTTCTACTCCAAAATGCCCTACTTCAAGCACAACCGGTACAAGCTGTGCCATCGCTCCAAAAATGATCATCATCACAAACCCAAGTAAAAAAAGGTGTGTAAAACTAAGAACTTTTGGGTCAGTAAATGAGAGTTCGTTTACATTGAATGAAAAAACATATAGTGTTGAGAGCAAGTAAAAAATACTCCCTAAAATAAAAAAGGGAGCTATAAGTTTAAAAGGAGGTGCAAAATCCTGCGATATTTTCATCATTTAAGAGACTCAGCCTCCGCAGCTAGTTTGTGAAAGATCAGACTCTGCATTTGCGTCTGCATTGTATGAAAAGACAACTTTTACAAGTCCACCATCTAAATCTTCAATAACATACTTTACATCATCTTCTAATTTTGCAAAAAGTCCGCCCGGTGCTTTATGATTTATCATCACTAAAGTATCATTTGTACCTTTTATAAGCCCAAGCCCTGCCATTGCGTTTACCATTGGATGTGGTGGTCCCTCTTTTGAAGTATCAAAGTAGTATGTACTTTGTCCATCTTTTTCTAATTTATAAAAATCAACTGTAGCACCTTCGACCTCGATCTTTTGTGCATCATTTGGTATATGTGACATTATCAATCCTTCATGTGTTAAGATTTTGTGATTGTAATGTAGAAAAAGAAAAATAGAGTTGATATACGTCAATAATGAGAATGATTATTCAAAAAGAATTTCTAATGCCTCTCTATCTAATATTTCATACACACTGCCATGCTTCTCTATAAAGCCAAGTTTTGAGAACTTTTTAAAAATTCTTGAGAGCGTTTCGGGTGTAATGTGCAGATACTGCGCAAGCTTATTATGCTTCATACTCAAGGCCTCTTCATTTTCACAAATATATTTTGCCACGCGTGCAGTAGAGTCAAGCACGACAGTCAAAGCAATGACATTGTCAAGATATTTTATCTTTTGTGTTAACGACTTAAAAAGCTCTAAAGTAATCTCAGGATTAGAGAAAAAGTTCTCCTTGAACTTTTCAAAATCGATCTCAAGTACACTTCCATCTGTTTCAAACGCAGCAGAAGCAGGATAAGCAACTCCCTCAAATACTGCCATCTCTGCTACAAAGTTCTTCGGCACAAAACGGTGTAAAATTATCTCATTGTTCTTTGGATCGACTTTATATATTTTTATAACTCCCTCAAGGAGCATTGTCAGGTACTTCGCCTTCTCTTTTTCATAAAAAAGTACCTCACCCTTTTCAAAGTGTCTCATTCTTGAAATATTCAGCAGTAGTTTCAACTCCCGTTCATTCAAATTTTCAAATATACCTATGTTTTTCAGAATTTCAATAGAGAGCATTATCTTATCTGTCCTTTTCCATAGATCTTATACTTATAAGTAGTTAAACCTTCTATGCCCATAGGACCACGAGCGTGGAGTTTGTTCGTACTTATGCCCACTTCTGCACCAAAACCAAAAGCTCCTCCATCTGTAAAGCGTGTTGAAGCATTGACATAGACTGCAGCAGCATCAATGTTATTTAAAAACTCCTCTGCCGTTGTAATGTTCTCAGTGATGATCGCCTCAGAGTGACCTGAGCCAAATCGTACTATATGTTCTATCGCTCCATTGACCCCATCGACAACTTTAATATTTAAGATGTTTGCCAAGTACTCTGTGTCAAAATCTTCATCACTTGCCGCTGCAACTGTGACGATCTCCTGCGTTTGTGCACACCCTTTAAGCTCCGTATGTGTTTCATCAAACGCAGCTTTGAGTTTTGGCAAGGCCTCTTTTGCTATTTTTTTATCGACTAAAAGCGTCTCCATTGCATTACAAACACCCGGTCTTTGTACCTTTGCGTTTATGGCTATTTTAATGGCATTTTCAAGGTTTGCATCTTTGTCTATGTAAGTATGGCACTGCCCTTTGTCATGTTTTACGACACTCACCGTTGCATTTTCACTCACATATTTTATGAGCCCTGCCCCACCACGTGGAATGATAAGGTCAACATACTTGTCCATTTTAATGAGCTTTGCAACACCCTCACGTGAACTGTCAGGAATAAGTGAGATGAGTGAAGTCGGCAGGTCATTGTTCTCTAACACTGCTTTAAGCACCTTTGCTATGGCTCTGTTTGAGTACTCTGCCTCTTTTCCGCCTTTAAGTACACAGACGTTTGAGCTTTTAAAACAGAGCGCTGCAGTATCACTTGTAACATTTGGTCGAGACTCATAGATGATACCGATCACACCGATAGGAATACTCACCTTCTCAATTTTGAGTCCATCTTCTGTCACCCAGCCATCAAGTACACGCCCAACCGGTTCTTTGAGTGCAGCTATCTCTTCAATAGCTATCGCCATAGACTCAATGCGCTCTTCATCTAAAAAAAGTCTGTCCATCAAAGCTGAAGAGAGCTTGTTCTTCTCTCCTTCGAGCATATCTATTGCGTTTGCTTCCATCAAATCCATCGTATTTGCACGCAAAGCGTTTGCCATCTCTTTTAAGATTCTGTTTTTTTCACTACCACTCAAGTTCCCCAAAACACGGCTTGAGGATTTTGCTTCTGCTAAAAATTGTTCCACTCTTGTATGCTCCCTAATAATCGTTTCATTTTTCAAGTATGTTATACTACCATAAAAATATTTAGGACTTTTATGAAAACTATCACATTTATCGGAAATGGTAATATGGCGCTGAGTATTGCCAAAGGATTAAAGCATAACTACACAATAGAGATCGTCGGACGTGATATGCAAAAACTGCATCAGTTCGAAGAAAAACTTGGCATCGAAGTACGTAAATATCTTCTTGATGGATTTGACATACAAGACAAAACGCTTATGCTCTGTGTCAAACCTGCCAACGTGCAAGAAGTTGCAGGGAAACTCACAGGCAAAGCTAAAATCATCTACTCAGTCCTTGCCGGAACAAGCATAGAAAAAATAGCGCAACACCTTAGTACAAACGCAGTCGTTCGTGCAATGCCAAATCTTGCAGCAAGTGTCGCAAAGTCCATGACAACACTCACAGGAGATGCTGCGTTTAAAGAAGAGGCTCTAGAGCTTTTTAGTGCCATTGGCACAACAAGATGGCTAGGCAGTGAAAAAGAGATA
>JALUZQ010000108.1 GCA_027011725.1 Sulfurimonas sp.
GGCTTCATACTCGGGAGAGTGGCACTTCCAAAGGCTCTCTTCATAAAAAAGTTTCACAAGCAGTGTAAGCAGTAAGAGGACAAAGAGTACAAACTCATAGTAGGTAAAGTAGATAACCGCTACTCCAAACATACTTAAAATGACAGAAAGATACATAGGGTGGCGCACATAGGCATAGACACCCGTAGTGACAAGTTCACAGTTCTCTTTGATGTCGGGACGTATGTTAAAGTTGCCGCTTTGATGCTCTTTTATGGCGAAAAGTCCTATGACTATGCCGAGTGCTGCGATGCTCATGCCAATGTATGGATGCAAGGTCGGCTCACTCAAAGGAAGCAGCATCAAAAAGATGAAAAAAAACTGTAACCCTACTAATACTCTACCTACCATCTGCTACTCACTTTTTTGATGGTATTATACTCCAAATAACAACAAAAGTGAGTGAAGTAAGCACGGTTACGAAAATAATGGCATAACCTGTTGGCAGATCAAAGTAATAGGAGCCGACAAGTGCAAGTAAAACACCTAAAGAGCCAAAGAGTGTTGCAAAGACAAACGGCGGCATCTTCTTTTGCATAAGACCTGCATAAGAGGGAGCGATAAGCAGAGAAAAGACCACTAAAACACCTGCTGACTGTACCGATGATGTAACAGTCACGGCAAGCATCGTAAAAAAGGTAAACTCCCTGAGCGCTGCGTTTAAGCGAGGATATATAACAAACATAACAAACGTAACACCTCCGTAAATGGCTAAACTTTTATACAGTTCATCACTTGAAGTGAACAAAATATCTGCCGCGCTTAGTTTGGAAAAGAGCTCCGTTCCCTCTGAGCTTTGCGCTAAAATAAGCATAATGGACGAGATACCCAGCGCGTAGAGAAGCCCTATGAAGGCTTCTATTTTTTGCACCTTCTTTGTTGCCCATGTAATGACAAGTGCTGCAAGAAAAGCAAACAAAAAGGTCATAGCACTCTGGTAGTGTGCATCCATAAACGCAACGCTTATCGCCATCCCGATGGCAGCGATCTGCCCGATGGCAAGGTCGGTGAAAATAACACCCCGTTTGATGATTTCAAGCCCAAAAACGGTGTGAATAAAGACCAATGCGATGGCAAGCACAAATGCCGGCCAGAGAAGTTCTACTATTTGCATATTCTGTTTGCTATTTTGTTATAGAACTCTTGGAGTGTTTGTGAGCCCTCAGCACCCAAATCATGAGGAATAATGGCAACACGCGCGTCAGTTTTGTCTGCTATGAATTTTGCAGTTTTTCTCTCATGATAAACATCTTGCAAAATTGTTTTCACGCCATTCTCACGCATGATTTGAATGAGTGCTAAAGTATGTCTTGAACTTGGAGCGATGCCCGGAAGCGGCTCAATATTTCCATAACTTTTGATGTTATAGCGTTTTAAGAAGTAGTTGAAAAGTTCATGGTACTGCACCACCTTTTTTGTTTGACACATCTGCATATTTGCATCATATTTTGTGAGATATGCTTGCCACTCTTTTGTAAAATCTGCCAAATTCTTTTGGTATTGTGCTTCATGTTCAGGGTCAATCTGTGCAAGTTTTTTTGCTATTGCCTCTGCCATTATGAGCACATTGTGAGGGTCAGTTGAGTAGTGAGGATTTCCCTGTGCATGGACATCTCCAAAGGCACGGGAGACTGATGTCGGCACATCTATCATAGGTACAAAGTGTGACATATCTAAAAAGCCTTTTGCTCCGTTTCTTATTTTTGCATTGTTTGCATTTCTCAAAAGTGGCGGCAGCCAGCCAAGTTCTAGCCCTCCTCCGTTGATGATAAGCAGATCGGCACGGCGAAGTTTAGAAAGCAAAGATGGTTTTGGCACAATGAAGTGCGGGTCATATTTTGGACTTCCAAGCACAACAACTTTCACATTGTCACCACCTATTTTTTTCGCTACTGCTCCAAGTGTAGAGTACGTTGTATCGACATTGAGTTGTGCAAACACAAGTGTTGTGAGTAAAACTGTGAGTAAAATTATCTTTTTCATATTTTCTTCCTAATAATCATGTGCGCCGTGTGCGCCTGCTGCAATGTTTAAACTTAACATCACTGTGTTTATATCTTTTCTCTCGCCTGCTATCACTTTTGTTCTGTCATAACTGTAACTCAAACGCAGTCGTGACATTGGAAATGGTTTGTACTCCAACATTGCTGTATATTTATCTAAGTTATTAGTATTTACCCCATTATATGCTGATAAATCAACATCATTTTTTGTAATGGCGTCATAACGCACACCACCCGAGTAGTTATTGTTATATTGATAAACAAGTTCAGTGTAAAGCCCTGCCTGTTTGTTTGTATGTGTTTTCACACTTCCATCAACTACTTTGTTGCGTTGCAGATATTCACTCTGCCAAATGAGTGAGCTATAAGCACCAAGCTGCTCACGCAGTGTCAAATCAACACCGTAAACATCCGTTGCGTTTGTCGTTGTGTTCTTGCCATGTGCCAAACTCACACCAGCTAAAATAGAGAGCTCATCTCCTACGTCCACACTTGATTTCATATATCCTACATAGAGGTTATTTCGCTCTACATCGCCAAAACTTCTGTCGTTGCTCCCCTGCATCGCCTCAACACCTGCCATAATGTAGGTATCTGTCGGAGCAACCCACTGCAGCTGTACTCCTGCATCGCTAATACTGTCTGGCCCAAAGAGTGCCTTGTAGATTATTGGCTGGTCATCAAAGTGCCAAGCATGTTGGTGTTTGGCGTTCATACGTCCAAAATCACTTTTGAATTTTCCTGCTTTTATTCGTAGAGCATACGGAAGTGATGTCGTCTGAACATAGGCTTCACCGATCTCAAATGCATTTGGATGTAGATGAAACATCGCAAAAACATCAAAATAAGGGTCAACAGATGAGTGCATAGCCACCTCTGCATAGTTTAGGTTAAAGCCTCTGTTTTTATTAAAAGGAAGCTCTGCATCACCGGCATCTATGAAGCCGGGAATAGCCATATTTTCATACGCAGTGTTGTTCACATCACGTGCCACTGCCGACATATTTAAGATGAGTGCGATGTCAGGCAGGTAAGCATTTTGTGAAAAAGATGCACTTGTGTTAAGTGTACCTTGACTCTTTTGTGAAAGCATATCGAGCTGCGTTTGCAACTTTTGTATTGCCGCTTTTTGTTTTTGTAGTTCCACTTGTGTTGCATTCTCATCTACAGTTGCATAGAGAGAGGCACAGGCAAGTAGAGACAGGTATAAACTTTTTTTCATTATTGTCTCCAAATTATTCTAATATTTTTTTATTGTTGTGAAAATTAGGAGAAGTGGGGAGGAGCTCTTGCGTTTAGGGGATTAAAACACTTTTTAGTTGTAAGATTTTCAAGTTGTGTGACAATAGCTTCATGAAAAATATCGAGCTTGCTGACATAGACCACATCCACAGGAGTATCGGCATTTGCCATGCTCGACTGGATGGTACATATCTGACAATCACTATGCTGCTTAAGGTCATTATGGTGGTGCATACCACTCAGCAGTGTTGCCATAAGAAAGATAATACTGAGATATTTTCTTACAAAGCTAGATTTCATATGCTAATTTTACCATAAATACAATAAGTTCAAATTATCAATATGGTAAAATCCGCCATACAATTTACAAGGCTAACAAATAATGCGATTGCTCTTCCTGCTACTCATTTTTTCCATAACACTCTTTGCAAAGAGTCTTTACACCTTCACTAACGTCAGTATCAACTACCTTGACTGGACGAACGATACAGAGAACAAAACACTCGATGGAGATTTTGCCTATGTCGGTTTTGAGGGCGGTGCAGGTTGGGACTGGGGAGAGCTTTACGGCTTTGCCTATGTTGAGAACCCTACAAAAAAGTACGACTCTCAAGGGAGTGACAATCTGCGTTCAAGCTCGTATGTTGATTTTGACCTCAATGTCAAAGAGGGTTTTCGAGTGCATATTCAAGACTACTATCTACAGGGAAAGCCTTACTATGTCAACGACTTTGTCATCGCTGCTGCGTACAAATATGTCAGTGACTTTGGGCTTTGGATACGTCCTGCTCTTGGTGTGCACTACACAAACGACACCTACTATGACGGCTTTAACGGCTACATGGCAGAGTGGCTTCTAAACTACGACTTTAAGGCCTTTGGAGAGAATCTATCTCTCTTTCAATGGAATGAAATAGAGTTTGGCAGACAAAGGAACTTCTATCTTACAGCAGATGGCAGCCGTATCGGTGATGGAGCGTCATGGGGTCTTAATGGTGCACTCTCTTTATGGTGGAACAGCTCCACTGCGTTTGGCACAGGTATTCAGTACCGCTACGCACAACACAAACTCGGAAACTACGCCTACCAGTCTGCTGTCATCTATACGCTAAAGTATAACTTTTAATACACAACCACTCTGTTGCGCCCACTCTCTTTTGCCCTGTAAAGCGCTTCATCTGCATGTTTGAGCACTCCCTCAAATGCAACATTATCTTGCGCTTGTGCAACACCGACGCTGATGGTAAAGTGAGGCAACTCTTCATGCCTGTTTTCTTCTATCATTAAACGCAGCTTCTCCGCTACATCTTTGGCCTTTACTACATCAGCATCATTTAAAAGTATGACAAACTCCTCACCACCCCAGCGTGCGACAATATCAGAGCTGCGAAGAGCACTACGCAAGAGTTCAGCTAAATGCTTGAGCACAAGATCTCCAACATCGTGTCCATACGTGTCATTTATCTTTTTAAAAAGGTCAATGTCGACAAACAACAAAGAAAAAGGGCGTTGTCCGCGTTCGTGCGTTTGGGAGAGTGCCTTATAGGCTATTTCAAAACCACGTCTATTGAGCAGATTTGTAAGGGGATCATAGTTGGACTTTGTCTGTAACATCTCCTTTATATCATGCTCCTTTTTCAAAAACAAAAAGAGCAGCAATGCCCAAAAGAAGTTCAAACCAAGCATAAGTGCCAAGTTGATTTCTCTATGTCTGTGAAGCTGTTTGAAAAAACGGCTCTCTTTAAAAGAGACGATATACCCCACCTTCTCATGGGCGACATTACGCAGTACATGAAAGATAGCTATGTAGTTTTTATTCTCATACGCAAAAGGGAGAAGAAAATCTTCCTCACTGCTAAACATTTTGACTGTTTTTTTAGAAAGTATCTTCTCAACACTTCTTAACTTTGCTTTTTGGGCATCCTCATCTGTTTTATAAAGCGTATCAAGAGCCTTTTTATCCCAAAGATATTTAGCACTTAAAGCAGATGGCAGATAGTACTTATGATTTTCGCTCCATACTTTTGTGTTGACCAGTCTTTTTTCTATAAGCAGTCCGTGAAAACTGTTCTCTTCCCGTGAAAGGATCTGTGCGATTGCTCTGATAGAAAAAGATATCTCTACTGTTCCTACGAATTTTTCTGCATAAAAAAGCGGATAGACATTACGAAAACCGTTAAATATACGCCCCTCTTCAAAACCTCTGACGACTTTTTTTGTTTTGTTGACAAGGTCGATGGAGTAACGCACTCCTTTAAGGGAGTCACCATATTTCTTTGGTTTGTGAAAACGTAAAAAACTGATGTTGCCGGGGAGATGAAAATGCAGTTGGCGGATACCCGCATCTTTTAACAGCTCATACGTCGGCTGCAATAAATCGTAAAGCTGCTTACGCAAAGCATCTCTGTTTTTCACAGCATCTGCCTCACTCATCACTCTCAATACTTGCGCTTGATTTATTTTAATGGAAAAAATAGTGTCTGATTGTCTGTTAAGTCCATTAATGACCGTATGCAGGAGTGAAACATTATCTTTAAGTGTCTGCTCTTCAAATATCGCAATCTGCTGCTTTTGCATATAGTTTTGATACAACAAGCCCACACTTGTCATAACAACAAACAAAACAATGCTCCAGACAACTTCTTTACGATATTTTTTCATGATGCTCATAGCTTATTATACACACAAATAAATAGTAAAGAGTTGAACTCTATAATAAACCTATGGTCTTAACTCTTTTATAGGCTCTTTGCCATCCATTGGAATTGTCACTATTTTTTGAGCATTTAGCTTCATCTTATTTAAGTCCACCATTCTTATCTGAGAGTTATTAAATGTACGAAAATAAAACTTTTTCGCCTTCAAATCACTTGCACTTGTCCATGTAGTAAAGTCTGCTATGATATTTCCATGTTTATCTCGATGAGCTTCTCTTGCAGAGCCTTTTGGAATGTCAAAATTGTTAAGAATATGAAACGCCTGAAGCACTGTATCTTGTCCGTTTTTCGTTGGAACTCTTGAGTATGCAAAAGCGACAGCTCTTACAAAACGTGAAGGAGGTGTAAAATCACCCGGAAGTCCTACAAGCCCTGCTCCAAGACCAAATGGCTTGAGCTCAACCCCTCCTACTTTTCTCGTTACAGGCTGTACAGCACCAAGATTTGGATAGTTACGAAGGTTCGTCATGTGCCAGTCAAATGAAGGAGAGTTCGTGATAACACCAAGTGGGTTCTCAAAAACATTCAATTTTCCTTTTAAGTATTCAATGACAATACTTTTTC
Organism: Sulfurimonas sp.; assembly: GCA_027011725.1. Taxonomy (GTDB): domain Bacteria; phylum Campylobacterota; class Campylobacteria; order Campylobacterales; family Sulfurimonadaceae; genus Sulfurimonas. Next base: position 6,566 of record JALUZQ010000108.1, read on the forward strand.
CACTTGCATCCGTAACAATAAAATGTACAGGTGGTACAAACCCCCAAGCTTTAAATACTACTGAAGGCACTACGATCTTATGTATCTCTTTTTTCACTTGTGCCACTGTTGCAAAATTTTCAAGTAGATACGAACCTAACTCCCATGGCGCTATCGTATGTTTAGCATCACTTGTTTTATATGCCATATATTGTGCTGTTGTAGGATGGTAAAAAAGACCTATGGACAAACCTTTTTCATTGAATCCATCAAAAATCCAAGGAACACCTGCACCGTTTGCACCTACAGAAGCATACTTAGATGTCCATCGCTTTCCATTTTGTCCATCTGGCGTAGTTCCTTGGCGTTTGTATCCACGCGGAACAACTAAAACGTTCGACTTCATATCCACTTCAAACTCCAAAGTACGTGCATGAACAACACTCCCGTCTTTGGCTGTTAAAGTAATTCCCGTACAGGCATCACTCGTACTTGTAAACAGCATCGCTGCTAAAGCAAAACTTGTTATATATCTTTTAAACATTTTTTTTCCTTTTATAAATCACACAAACTACTTTTATACTCTACAGATCCCCAAAAGGATTTTTAATGATAAAGTTCGCTTGTAGCATAATAGTATCTTCAGAGCTTATATAATCAGGTGTCACCACCGACTTTTGATACTCTGCCATTAACTGAACGGGCATTGGACCTATTTTTACCATTTTCCCTACTCCAAATGCCAGAGGCAGAGTCAGTTTGTTACCGCTTGCAGCATTCCAGTTTACTGTAATATGCGGACTTGCACGCAGTTGCCATGCATGAGGAAGGTTGTAGATGATAAAGTACTGCATATCGGTATGGTTTGCCATTTTAACAGCATCCTTTCCATCATCCGCTACACCCCACCAGTGCTGTATGTGAGTTCCGACCGTCCACTTTTCATTCGCATAGAGTGCCAATGCCGTCGGCCCTGCCTGATACTGATGCGAAGCGATTGTCTTGTGCTGTGATGTTGGAAAAATAAAAGTCGCCCCAATACCATAAGACCATCCTTTCATTTTCACTACACCCACACCCATAGGCAAAATCAAGTCACCCAGCTTTGCTTCTCTATCTGTTCCAAACGCAGTAGCTTCCATAGGGTTGTCAACATGAATACCATAACCCGTTGGGGCATCGATGTAAGTAAATACAGGTCGAGCAAACGCAGTCATACCGTTTTTCAAAGGTATAGGCAATACAGGTTGAAAGAGTGTCGTATTGATATGGTCTTTACCTGATACATCAGTACCAAGTACATTCGTATCTGCTTGAACTGTTGTATAGTTGTTTTGAAATGACAAATTCCAAATCTGAGCAAGAGGATTTGACATCTCTTTAGAGAGTTCCTCCATTGTTTTTTCTTTTGCGTTTAAAGTTGCATAAGTCACTGCAAGGAGTAAAATACCAGCTGTTAATAATCTCTTCATTTTGAAAGTAATCCCTTAAAATAATATGGCACACAGTATAACATAAACAATTATATATTACTGATATAAATCAAATCTTAACACAAAAATAGATAAGTTTATATTTTAAGGAGTTTTGGAATTTATTGAATGGTGTTAAATTGCTCGGTGGTGGACAGCTAGGGATTCGAACCCTAGATAGGTTGCCCTATACCCGCGTTCCAGGCGAGCGCCTTCGACCACTCGGCCAGCTGTCCATTGTTTGAAGAGTGGTATTTTAGCCAAGCTAATATTTAATAGTGCTAAAACTGCCTAAATTTGTGTCATAAACCACATACGCAGAGTATGGAACATCGATGCAAAAGGCATCTTCAAGACAAAGCCCTTGCACAAGTGCCATCAAAACACGAATAACACCTGCATGCGTCACGATGAGAACATTCTCAGCATTTTGCGCAGGCAAGAACTCAAAAAAGAACATTTTTATTCGCTCTATGTACTCTTCGTAAGGCTCTCCACCCAGTGCATTGATCCACTGTTCGAAGCTTTCATACTCTATCTCGTTTTGTGCGATTATTTCATCGAAACTGAGTCCTTCATGTTTTCCCCACGATTTTTCTCGTAGTTTTTGGGTGTAAACGGCATCTTTTACCTGTCTAAACGCCGCGAGGGTATCTTTTGTACGTTTTAAATCAGAACAATAGACATGGTCAAACTCTTTATCATAAAAGTATCTGCCAAGCTGCTGTGACTGCGTTTGACCCCTACTTGAGAGTCCTATATCGATGTGACCATTGTACTTTTTATGGTACTTTTCATCTACTTCGGTGTGACGAACAAGGGTTATTTTCATATCAAACCTACAATGATGCAGTTTAAGAGAATAAGTTCTACCACTTCTATACTAAAACCATAAATGTCTCCCGTAAAACCGCCATAACGCTTCATAAAGAATGATTTTATAACAAACAGAGTCACAAACGCAGCGATAAAAAGCAGCCACGCATCAAAGAGATAAACAACAAACAAAGAGTACCCAAACGCAGTGAGTAGCTGCGTTTGAGTGAGTTCTTCTTTTGCCAACGTACTCATTCCGTTTGGAGAGACATAGGGGTATTTGAAAATCGCAAAAACAATAATCAAACGTGAAAGTAGCATTACGACGGGTAAAAGATAAAAAGCATCCAAAGCCATTAGAGAAGAAGCTTTTAAAATGAGAAACACAGCACCAAAAGTCATTCCCATTCCACCATTGTGAGGATCTTTCATCACTTCAAGTGCGCGCTCTTTTGGTACAAAAAGTCCATCGACTGTATCACTCAAACCATCAAGATGCAGTGCCCCTGTGAGTAGTACCCACAAAGAAAAGATGATAACAGCCAAGTGAAAATGTGGGAAATAGGGAGAAAGTAGTGTATAGAAGCCAAACAGCAGCAGACCTAACAAAAAACCGACAAGAGGATAGAACATCACTGCATAGCCGTTAATCCCCTTATAAAAATCATGCACCTTAAAAAACGGCACAATGCTGAGCATTGAAACCGCTAATGCAAACCCGTCAAATATCTTTTTCATTTTATTTGTGTGGCAATACCCGCTACAACATGGTACACTGCATCACACTCTCCAGCCACAAACTGTGCAAGACGACCGTTAATATCAACAAACTCACGTGCAAGTCTATTCTCAGGAATAACACCACAACTCACATCGTTAATAACAAAGACAACATCTTGCCTTAGCTGCATCACCAAAGAGAGTTCTGCGAGCATATCGTCGTACGATTTTTCATGGTAGAGCATATTGTTTATCCACATACTCAAGCACTCCACCAAAACAGCACCCTCTTGGAGTTCTATTTTTTCCTTCAGATTGAGAGCCTCTTCAACTGTAATGAATCTATTTTCTCTCATCTTTTTATGTTCGTCTATCTTTTGTTGCATCTCATTATCAATGAACTCTGTTGTTGCAAGATAGACAGGTTTGTGT
>JALUZQ010000109.1 GCA_027011725.1 Sulfurimonas sp.
CGGTATAGAATTAACAAAACGAATTAAAACGCTTCATCCGGCACAAAACATTATCATCATCTCTGCACATAACGACTCAGACTATCTCCTCCAGGCCATTAATCTCGGAGTTGACAACTTCATCATCAAACCTGTACAAATGCAGCAACTCACGCAGGTTCTTACAAAAGTAGCGAATCTTATCTACTCACAAAAAATCACCCTACGCTATCATGAAGAACTCGAAAAAGAGCTAGAAGCAAAGACCGCAAAACTCTCTCAGCAACTCATCACAGATGAACTTACCGGTTTGCTCAATAGAAACGCCCTTGTCAATCTCTCAAATAAACGCCACTCTATTCGGACTATGATGCTTCTGAGCATTGATAACTTTAACAATATTAATATTGCCTATGGATATGACAATGGAGATGTGCTTCTTAAAGAAGTCGCAAATTTCTTAAAAACAAAAGTCGAAAAAGAGACGAAGCTCTATCGCGTTAATTCAAATGAATTTGCTATAGTCTCTTTTGAAAAGTCTCTTGAGGAGATGAGAAAATTTGCTCAAAAACTTCAAGAAGATGTCTTGCAGCATAAAATTATTTTCAACGAACTCACTATAAAGATAAGTATTACAATCGCCATAACCGAAGGAGAAGGCTGTCTACTCAAAAATGCGCACATAGCACTCAAAGAAGCGCAGCAGATAGGTAAAAATAGAATCAATATCTACAGTAAAAATTCTCCTCTTGAACTGCTGCAGCTCAAAATACAAGAGTATATGCCAAAGCTCAGAAAAATCATTGCTAAAAAATACATTGTTCCCTATTTTCAACCCATCATCAACAATAAAACTTCACAGATTGAAAAGTATGAATGTTTAGCACGTATAGTGGATGACGATGGAGATGTACAAACTCCGTTAAACTTCATAGACATTGCCGAGATGACAGGAATGATCCCGGACATAACAAGAATTATGATAGACAAATCATTCCAAGTATTTCAAAACAACAGTTATGAATTTTCCATTAACATCAGTGAATATGATCTGAACGACGGTTACTTAGCTTCGTATTTGCAAGAGAAACTTGAGCAATATAACATCGATGCTTCGCGAGTTGTTTTAGAAGTTTTAGAAGGCATAAGCGCGGTAGGAGCCAAAAATAGTCTTGAACAACTTATGAACCTAAAAGATAAAGGCTTTGCAATAGCCATAGATGATTTTGGTGTTCAAAATTCAAACTTTGAGCGTGTTCACTCGATGCAGGTAGATTTCATCAAAATAGACGGTAGTTTCATCAAGAACATTTATAACAATGAAAAAAGTTATACAGTTGCAAAGACCATCAGTGAATTTGGTAAAAGTATTGGTGCGAAGATCATTGCAGAGTATGTTCACTCAAAAGAAGTACAAGATATTGTTCTTAAATTAGGCATCGACTATTCCCAAGGCTACTACTTCTCCAAACCCCTTAAAACGCTCTAATCTTCTTTCAGCTATAATTCCATAAAACAAACTATAGAGAGACTATGAAATTTACTTTAGAAGCGACAAGCGGCAAAGCACGTGCTGCTACAATAGAGACTGCACACTCGACAATCAAAACCCCTGTATTTATGCCTGTTGGAACTGTTGGAAGCGTCAAAGCACTCGATGTTCACGATGTTTTAGATATGCTCGGTGCTGAGATAATACTCGCAAACACCTACCATATGTACCTGCGCCCCGGTGACAAAACAGTGGCAAAGATGGGCAAACTCCACGGCTTTACAAAGTACCCAAAGAGCTTTTTAACGGATAGTGGCGGTTTTCAGGCCTTTTCACTCTCAGACATCTCCAAACCAAAAACAGACGGCATTGAGTTTCGCTCACATATTGACGGCAGTAAACACTTCTTTACACCTAAAAAGGTCATAGATATCCAACATAATCTTGGCTCAGACATCATGATGATTTTAGACGATTTGGTAGCACTACCTGCCACGCAAGAGCGCATAAAAGTGAGCATTGAGAGAACGACTGCGTGGGCAAAAGAGTCCATAGAGTACTTCCGCGCAAAACAAAAAGAGGGAGTCGGCGTCAATCAGAACATTTTCGCCATCATTCAAGGTGGAACAGACAAAGCTTTTCGTACAAAAAGCGCTACCGAACTTTGTGCACTTGATTATGACGGTTTTGCCATCGGAGGCTTGAGTGTTGGTGAACTGAACAATGAAATGTACGACACGGTAGAGCATACGACACAGTATATGCCAGAAAATAAACCACGCTACCTCATGGGTGTGGGAACTCCGGAAGATCTCATAGAGAACATCGAGCGCGGCATCGATATGTTCGACTGTGTTATGCCGACACGTAATGCAAGAAACGGCACACTTTTTACTTCCTTTGGAAAGCTCAACATCAAAGGTGCAAAGTTTAAAGAGGATGAAGCACCGATAGACCCAGAGTGTGAGTGCATCACCTGTAAAACCTACAGCCGTGCCTACATCAACCACCTCTTCCGCTCACGTGAGATAACCTACTTCAGACTCGCAACTATTCATAATCTTCACTACTATCTCAACCTTATGCGTGAGGTGCGTGAAGCGATTTTAGAAGATAGATTTGCCGAGTATAAGAAAGAGTTTTACGCTAAACGTAGTAAATAGAGTTCTTTCATTTAAGTCATATTTTGTTTGTTAATGTTGCTTTTTAGAGTTGATTTGTATAAAATGTTCGTTGAATAAATACTACAGAAAGGTTATCTGAACTAAATGGAACAAAAAACTAGAATTACAACTTTAAATGTAGCAATTGCACACTTGACATCAGCATTATTACTACCAATAATTTGGATATTAGTTGGAACAATTGCTGTTTCAATTTTAGTTGAGACAGAAACTATGTC
>JALUZQ010000110.1 GCA_027011725.1 Sulfurimonas sp.
GAAGATGGAACAAAAATGGAGTGTGATTTAGCCATCATCATTCCACCTTACTCCGCGCCGAAAGTTTTACGTGATTCAGATTTAGGTGATGAAAAAGGCTTCATTCCAACAGACAAAGAGATGCGCCATCTTGACTTTGCGAACGTTTTTGCTGCTGGCGACATCACTGCACTCGCACAACCAAAACTTGGGCATGTTGCCATCATTCAAGGCGGCATCGCTGCGGCAACGCTCATGAAAGAGCTTGGAGAAGATGTAGAGATACCACCACACGATTTAGAGGTATTCTGTATTATGAACATGGGTGGACACGAAGCGGCACTTATCGCTTCAGATGTACTTTATGGCGGGAGCAGAGATATTGTTTACTACTCTCCTATTTCTAAAATGATGAAGTGGGGGTTTGATAATTATCTCTACTACAACAAAGGGCATATGCCGCCGGACTTTGCACTCGATGCGACAGACAAACTTGTCGGTTTGCTCTAAATAGATATAATTTATAAAACAACACAAGGAAAAATGATGAACCACTTTTTAAAAAGCATAATAGACTGGATGATGGACAAAGAAGAGGCAATGGCGAAACAATGCGCCGTGCCGATGAAAGAGATAGAGTTGCAAATAAAAAAAGTACAAGAGCAAAAAGAGAAAATACAAAAAGAGTATGATGATGCAATGCAAGAGCTCAACGAAGTATTAGAAAGACTTGAAAAAATCAAAAATGCAGAGATTCTGCGTTGTGAGACGAAAAAAGAAGAGGCATAGTGGACTTTCTGCGTTTTAACACTTTCATCGCTCAAGATGTTTTAGTCTTTTTCTACTACATCTTTGCAATTTTGGTACCACTTTTTTTATGGGCACTGCGTCCTTACATTATAGAAAAGTTTCCTGCTGTTAAAACGCTTGAAAAGAGTCTCAGCCTGAAGTATATTTTGCTTCTTGTTACCATCTTTTTATGTATGGAACTCTGTCTGCGAATGGTATTTGAAGCAATGATAGGCTACTTTGATATGCACGACTATCTCTTTGAGATAGCAAAAAGTTTACAAGGAAAAACGTTATGAATGAAGCATGCCACGAAATGAGTAAGGGGGAGGTGCTAAACGCAGCTCACACAGAGTACCCACTTTTTGAGGGAGTTTTGTATGGTGACAGAGTAAGCACTGCCAAATTCTCAAAACGTCTTAGCTGCAGCATCAAACACCTTCCAATTCGAGTATCTTTTGACTACGAATACGACACACTCAAAGCTGTCGAAGCAGGTATTACAAAAGACCCTACTTTTGTACTCAATGGCGAGATATTTTTAGAAGGCTTAGTGCAGGCTGAAGAGATTACTCGCGCTTTTGGGGAACTACTACAAAAAATTTAAGAAAAAAAATGATACAATTAACTCATTAGTTAGTTAATAGGATAAAAAATGGCAAAACAGACACGAGATGCCGAAGCCACAAAGGCAAACATCATACAAAATGCGATGATGCTTTTTGCGAAAAATGGCTATGACGCTACCACTGCAGATGAAATTGCAAAAGAGTGTGGTGTCAACAAGGCGATGATATTTTACTACTTTAAAAATAAGGCCGGTCTTTACAGTGCGGTAATGAGCCATGCTTTAGAGGCGATACATAACGAAGTAATAACGACTGACAAATGCTGCGTTTCACCACTTGCAGATTTGGAAGCATTTATAAAAACATATGCTAAGTATTGTGATGCACACCCTTACCTGCCTGCACTCATCTTACGAGAGCTTAGTGACAGTGGAGCACATCTTCCTGAGATGGTATTTGGGAGTCTCAGAAAGCTCTTTACACTCCTTAGCAGCATACTAAAAGAGGGAGAGACTCAAGGTATCTTTCATAATGTGACGCCGATGATTGTTCATTTTATGATTGTGGGTACTATCAACCTACTTGTCACAACAAAGCCGCTACGCGCAAACGCAGCAGCACTTGAATCAGAGCTTGATACATGTAGTGAATGTGATATTGACGAGATATCAGACTATATATTTACAAAAATAAAACTTTTGCTGGAGGTAAAAAATGAAGAAAATATTACTTGCGCTTAGCCTGCCCTATCTGCTAAGTGCCCACACACTGCCCGAGCTCTTTAGTGCGCTAAAGTCTCATGCACAGACGAAATCGGATGAGATGAGTGTTCAAAAAGCAGCCATAGCCGCTTCACAAGCAACATCAGAACTCTACCCAAAGGTAAATCTCTTTGCGGCATATGATAACTACTCAGATCCAACCGGAATGGTACCTGTTGCACCGAACAGACTTCTAAAGATGATCACACCTGCAGATAATATTTCTCAGCCTTTTAGTTACAACATCTATAAAGCCGGTGCAAACTTCTCTATGCCGATTTTTGTAAAATCCATCTACACAATGGCGGACAAAGCAAAAGCGATGCAAAAGAGTGCAAAAGCGAAAAAACACATCAATTTCTTACAAAATGAAGCGCTCATCGTAGGGAGTAATGCAAATCTGCTCTATCTTGATGCGCTGAAAAAGTCACTTGACTTAAAAGAAAAGTCACTCCTAGAGACACAAAAAACACTCAAAATCAAAGTAGACAATGGTCGTGCACCTGCATCAGCACTTTATAAAATAGATGATGGTCTGAACCAAATAAGCATCGCTAAAAACAACATCGCACTGCAGAAGAAAAAGCTTATAAGCTCCATCGAATCACTTACAGGCATAAAACTCACAAGTGGTATAAAAATGCAAGAGAGAGGCAGCCTTACAAAAGGCGAGCTCAAATCTCTCCAACCACTCAAAGAGAAAATAAAAGCTTCCGAGCTTGATGTTAATGCGCAAAAAGAGAAGCTTTACCCATCTGTTGTAGCACATGGTG
>JALUZQ010000111.1 GCA_027011725.1 Sulfurimonas sp.
TTATGATAGCAAACGCATACGAGCAAGATCTTAAACACAAAGAAGATGAACTTGCAATTCAGTACCTTCCCGCTGTCAAAGCTATGGCATACAGACTTAAAGAACGATTGCCAAGTTCCATAGACTTTTCAGATCTTTCCGCTATTGGAACAGAGGAGTTGATCAAACTTGCACGCAGGTATGATGAGGGATTGAACGACTCTTTTTGGGGATATGCAAAAAAACGTGTGTATGGTGCGATGCTCGATTATTTACGTAGTTTAGATATTTTGAGTCGTTCAAGTCGTAAACTCGTCAAATCTATCGACCATGCTGTCCAAGAGTATATGCTCACACATGATGAAGAGCCAAGTGATGAAGAGCTCGCTTTAATGCTTGATGAGAGTGTAGAAAAAGTTCATGATGCACGTATTGCTTCAACGATCTATACTGTGATGCCTTTGCATGACCAACTGCAAGTTGGTGATGAAGGTGCTGCACTTGCTGCTGTGGAACGGGATGAACTGGTAAATGTTATAAAAAAAGTCCTTGTTGGTTACAAAGAGAGAGAACAGATGATAATTCAGCTCTATTATTTTGAAGAGTTGACTTTAAAAGAGATAAGTAATATTCTTAACATTACAGAGTCTAGAATCTCACAGATACATAAGTCTGTGATTCAAAAAATACGAGAGAGTATAGGAGCGTAATATGGCAGATATACTTTCACAAGAAGAGATCGATGCCCTTTTGGATGTTGTTGAAGATGAGGGTGAAGATGTCCTTGAGAGCAGTGATGAGGCACTACTTCCGCAACGTCAGGTAACGCTATATGACTTTAAACGTCCAAACAGGGTCTCAAAAGAGCAACTGCGTGCTTTTCGTGGTGTCCATGATAAAATGGCAAGAAGTTTAGCATCGCAAATATCTTCTATCATGCGTTCTATAGTTGAAATACAACTCCATTCGGTCGATCAAATGACCTATGGTGAATTTCTTATGAGTCTGCCAAATCCTACAAGTTTTAATGTCTTTTCTGTGAAGCCTCTTGAGGGAAGTGGAATTATAGAGATAAATCCTTCTATTGCATTTCCAATGCTTGACAGGCTTTTGGGTGGAAAGGGAGAACCTTTTGATGCAACACGGGAGTTTTCAGATATAGAGCTAAGTCTGTTTGAAACAATTTTGCGTGTTATGATGAGTACGCTCAAAGAAGCATGGGGACCTGTAATGGAGGTTTATCCTACGATTGAGTCAAAAGAATCAAGCCCCAATGTTGTACAGATCGTTGCACAAAATGAGATTGTCGTTATGGTTGTTATGGAGATAATCATCGGACACTCTTCAGGAATGATGAATATCTGCTACCCTGTTATTGCCTTAGAGCCGATTTTACCAAAGCTTGCATCACGTGATTTGATGCTCAATGAAACAAGTTCTAAAAAGAGTAGAAATACAGAACTGAAAGTTCTACTTGGTGGCGCGAAAGTAAATGTAGAAGCAAATCTTGGCGAGGCAGATCTAAGTTTAAATGACATTTTGGAGTTACAAGTAGGAGATGTCATACGGCTCTCTACTCCAGCGGATGATATTGTAACTGTCTCTGTTGATGGTAAAGAGAGATTTCGTGGTGAGATTGGTCTGCGCCGATTTAGAAAATCTATTAGTATCAATGAAATCATTGAAACTGAAAAAGATGAGGTCAAACGCGCACTTGAAGTACTTGAGAAACAGCGTCATGAAAAAATATCAGGTGTGAAAGATATAATACATGAAGACGATTTAGAAAATGATGAGGATATGTTAGATGAGTGATTTTATTAAACTATTTGAAGATGAAACTATTGGAACAATAGAAGCGCTCGTTGGTGAAGCCCCAACTCTCTCTTTACAAGATGAACAGGAGTTGAGTATTATTTCTAATATAGTACCGCCTATTGTATTGACAAAGATAAAAGTCAGTGGTGATTTGGATGCTGAAATTATGGTGGCATTTCCTCCTGCAATGGCTGCTTCACTTTCAGATATGATGATGGGTGAAGAAGCAAGCGATCGTGAAGAGATTACAGATGATGACCTTGATGCTGCAAAAGAGATAGTGTCAAATATTTTTGGTGCTATCTCTACCGCACTTTCTGGCCAAAAAGAGCTACCTGTCTTATCTTTTAGTATAGAATCAATCGAAGCAATCACAAGCGATGATGAAGTGAGCTTGGAAGAGTTTAGTAAAATGTATGTCTATAAGTTTACCTTAGCTGGACTTACATCAATGTTGATGTTTATTATTGATAAAAATTTAGCGAGTAAACTCTCTCCTGATACACAAGACTCATCAGAAACTGAAGATGCAATAGTTTCGCAAAATAGTGACTCTCAAAATTGTGATGGTGAGACAGTGAAACTCTCAGAAGAAGAGATGAAAAATATCTCTCTTATTATGGATGTCAAACTACCTGTACGTGTTCGAATAGGGAAAAAGAGAATGCTGTTAAAAGATGTTTTGAATATGGATATAGGTTCTGTGATAGAATTAAACCAGTTAGCAAATGACCCGTTAGAGATTTTGGTAGATAACCACGTCATAGCGCAAGGTGAAGTTGTTATTGTGGATGGAAACTTTGGTATTCAGATTACAACAATCGGTACTAAAAAAGAGCGACTCAAGCAATTAAGAGGTTAATATGAGAGATAAAAACAAAGTTTTGGTCGGAATGAGTGGAGGTGTTGACTCTACTATCACTACGTTGCTACTAAAAGAGAAAGGGTATGAAGTAGAAGGCCTCTATATGAAACTACACTCAAAACCTGGTTACCATGAGATACATCAAGCCCGTGCTCAAAAAGCAGCTGATTTTGTGGGAGTTAAGCTACATGTGTTA
>JALUZQ010000112.1 GCA_027011725.1 Sulfurimonas sp.
CAATATCAAGCTGCCTATAAACTTTAACTCGCCCTATAAAGCGGTCTCTATCAGAGATTTTTGGAGACGATGGCATATCACACTCTCAAACTTTTTAAAAGAGTATGTCTATATTCCCCTCGGTGGCAACCGTAAAGGTCACATACGAACATACCTCAATTTATTCATCACCTTTTACCTCGCAGGTGTATGGCATGGAGCAAGCTGGATGTTTATTATCTGGGGTGTCATGCATGGCATTGCTATTATTATCCAACATATTTGGGAAAAGTTCCAAATAAAAATACCGACGCTTTTGGCATGGTTTATGACCTTTATGTTCATCAACTTTTCTTGGATATTCTTTCGTGCCCATAATCTCGATGACGCGTTTAAAGTTCTCAAAGGTATGCTGGGGTTTAATGGCATTTTACTCCCAAACGCAATCTTTACACAACTAAAATTTCTTGGATTAAAAAGTTTTGAAACAGGAGGTTTTCTCGTTGCCATTGAAGGTTCAAAAGAGACACTTCTTTTTCTATTTGGAGCCTTTATTATTCTCTTTTTATTTAAAAACTCTAATGAATTGCAAAAAAGGTTCCGCCCAAATATCTACTATGGAGCTTTTTACCTTGCCATAACACTGCCAGCACTTTTAAAACTCGGTGGCCATTCTGAGTTTTTATACTTTAGGTTTTAATTATGAACAGATATAAAAGATTTCTTCTCACACTCCTCACACTTACTACACTCTCTCTTGGTTTAGTAGTGCTTTTTAATTACACAGTAGATAGTGCAGGACTCTTTCATAAAAACAACATCATGCAACAAGTGGCAAAAGAACTTCTTGCGGGTAAGATTGTCGCTGGATTTGGAGATGAAGCTTTCGATGACAGACAATTCCAGCTCTCTCTCATCAAAGAGATTCACTCAAAAGTAGATATTATCGCTACAGGTTCATCCCGAACCAAAGAACTGAGGAAACGTTATGTAACAAACGGAACAAAAATCTTTTTTAACCATGCAGTAAACGGAGCAAGTATGGAAGATTATATAGCCATATTAGGTGCATATAAGCTCTATCACGGATATATTCCAAAAGATGTAATCTTAGGTGTAGATCCTTGGATACTCAATAAGAACAGTGGACGCATACGTTGGAAAAATATTCAAAAGTATCATGATTTTGAACGTCAAATATTTCCAACAATTACGGAACAGCGCTTTGATACACTCTTTATTCTAAAAAAATACAAAGAACTTTTAAACTACTCCTATACACTTGCTAATATCCGCTACTTGCTCAAAAGCCTTAAAACAAAAAAACCTTACTATATTGCCAACGACCTTGAAGTAAATGATTTTCTGAGAGAGCCTGATGCTTCTTTGCACTACCCCTATACTACAAGATTTCCAAATGTACAAGATGTATATACCAAAGCACTGCAATACACACAAGGCTATGTTTATGGTTTAGAAAATTTTCAAGATACAATAAATAAGAAAAAATTTGAAGATATACTATGCAGACTTAAACAAGAAGGCGTACACGTAACACTTTTTCTCGCTCCCTATAACCCGCTAACATATGATATCTTGGTAAAACAGCCAAAATATAAGCTCAAAAGTACTGAAGCCTATTTTAGAAAAGTTGCAAAAAACAACAATTTACAAATTATAGGTTCCTATAATCCACATACTCTTCATCTCAAGGAAAACGACTTCTTTGACGGTATGCACTGTAACGACAGAGCCATTAAACAAATCTTTAGCTCTTGGAAGCCTGCAAATGCTCCTTAATGACATCCGCCACACGAAAAGAGTTTGCATAGATTGTCCATGTATAGGGTACACTTCCACCCGTTGGCATAAAGGAAGCATCGCTTACATAAAGATTTTGTAAATCATGTGCTTTGCAGTTTTTATCCAGCACTGATGTTTTTGCATCCTCTCCAAAACGGCAACCCCCTGCGACAAGATTTGGAGGGGGTGAGGCAGAGATGGAGTAGTCTATCTCTTCACAGCCTAACTCTTCAAGCACTTTGACAGCTTTTTTTGCCAAATGCTCACCCACTTTTAAGTCTTGTGGATGTCCGTAGAGGTTTATCACACCCACTGGTACGCCGTACTTATCTTTGACATTTTTATCAACACTCACAAAACATCTATCTGTCGGCAGCCAGTCGTTAAATACCTCAAAGGTCAGCACTCTTGAAGTAGTTATGCGTTTGTGAATGTTTTTGGCAAGCGCATCTCCCCAAAGCAGATTACCCTCACTGTCATAAACTTCCTGCATCACACGGGGAATGATGTTTTGATGCTCAAATAAAAAGTCGATTGTCCCGCCTTTATACTTTTTGCCGTCTTGGCTAAACTCATACCAATCTTGCAAAGAGCGGTTAAAAAAAACTCCCGGCTGCATCAACTCTGCTTGCTGCTCTTTACTTAATTTTTCAGACACAAAACGTCCACTGCCGCTACCGCCTCCGGAAAAGATAAGATTTTTCCCCACCTCCCCACTTGAATTTGCCAAACCATTTGGAAAGTATTCATTTTTAGAGTTGAGCAGTAGCCGTGAGCTCTCTATTGCCTGTGCGGCAAGTACAAATATTTTCGCTTTTACCGAGTGTCGCACGCCATGCTTTGTGTAGTAGTACGCTCGTGTTACCCGCTTATCATCACTCTCAAGTCTGTAGACAAAGGCATCGGTGATTATCTTTGCTTTGCACTTTTGCAAGAGTGCCGCACGTCCGCTTCCCTTTGCTCCACTAGCACAGCCGTATGAGCCACAGAAATTGGAATAAAAGCACCCTTTACGGTTCAGTGCATCTTCTGAGAGAATTGCGCGGGGCGTGGGCATTACATCGTATC
>JALUZQ010000113.1 GCA_027011725.1 Sulfurimonas sp.
ATGTTCGTGCTTATATTTATGCCAAAAGAACCTATCCTGCATATCTAAAAGCCATCAAAGCACTCCCTCTTACAAAACGCTACCCTGAGCATCTCTATCTTATTATTCCCTCATATAAAGAGGATGCTTGGGTTACAACAGAGGTTTTTCAAGCACTCTTTAGCGCACTCAATCAACTCAAATGCAGCGCCACTATCGTTGTAGCCACAGGCTCTCCTCAAGAAGATAGTGTTATTCGCAATGTTTATGAAGCACACCCTTCCAAAGAGTCGATATCTATCATCCTCCAACGCCAATCACATGGAAAACGTGTCGCTATGGGGCATATGCTGCGCGCAGTTGCAAAAGACACCAACAGACATAACTATCACGACACACTCACCATTTTTATGGATGGCGACACCTATCTGCCACTGGATGCTTTGAAAAAAAGTCTGCCCTTCTTTGCTCTGGATAAAAATCTAGGAGCAGTCACAACCAATGAAGTCGCCTACATCAATTCAAAATCAAACTGGTACAAAGAGTGGTTCAACCTCAAGTTTGCTCAACGCCATGTGCTTTTTCAGTCACAAGCACTCTCAAAAAGAGTCATGACACTAACAGGACGCTTTTCTATATTTCGCACAAGTGCCATAATTTCAGAAGATTTTATCTCTACTATAGAGCACGACATCATCATCGACCCCTCTTATGGAAAGTTTCGTTTTTTGATGGGTGATGATAAAAGTTCATGGTACCATTTAATGAAGAACAATTACAATATGCTTTACCTCCCCGATGTGCTTGTCTATCCTCTTGAGAGTCGTGATACTCAGTTTTTAAAAATAAGCCGATTTCTCCCCTATCGCTGGTATGGAAATACACTCAGAAACAACAGACGGGCACGTGCTTTAAAAAATCAACCGCTCTTTATCCGCTACCTCCTCATTGACCAGATTGTATTAATGTGGACCTCTCTGGTAGGAATTACTGCTGCGATATTTTTAGCCATCTTTGTAAATTTCGTCTATCTCCCGCTCTATTTTTCATGGATTATTTTAGTACGACTCTTTCAAATGGGGGTCTTTGTCTACTTCGGGCACAGAGTCTCCATGCTTACCCTGCCTATTATGCTCTACACCCAATGGGTAGGTGCCTACATCAAAATCAAATCATACTTCCATCTTGCTGATCAAAAGTGGTCAAAATCTGGAGAAGAACAAAATGCGAGTAAAGATGCAGACTTTATAAAATATGCCATCTACCGTTTCTATGCACCATATCGTATGTACTTTTACATTGGTGTTTTCCTCTTTTTTATATTGACACTCTATACTCATATTTTCAAACTACCCGATGCAGCTATTTTTCAAGCTAACTACGAACCGACAAAGAACATCCTCTTTCATGCCCAAACAGATGATGGTAAAGATGATGCCAAAGCGCTCAACCATCTTATAGCAACAGTCAAAGATGGAACAACTATCATCCTGCCTCGTGGAACGCTCGACATTTATGAACCACTACTTATTAAACGCAGTCACATCACTTTAGTAGGGAATCAAACTACTTTACTTTCGCATCTTAAAGGCACATATAAAAGTGTCATGAGTATCTCCGGTAAACGCAGTGAATATGTTGGAAAAACATTAGAGTCGATATATGGGCATATAAAAACAAAAATCATTTCAAAAGAGTCTCTTCAAGCAAAAAACCTGCTCCTTATAGAAGAAGACAATGACTACAACTATGTCCACAATGTTTTAGGTTCACAAAAATGGTATAAAAAGTACCCAAAACTCCGCTCCGAGATAGTAGAAGTTGCAAAATATGAAAAACCTCTGCTCACAACAAGTTTTCGTGTGAAAAGCCTCATAGACAAAGGGGCGTCCATCTATAAAATATCCCCTGTCACAGACATCACGCTCAAAAATATCACTTTTGACTCTATATATAAAAGTGAAAAGTACAACTATATCTATGAAAACAGCCGTAAAGATCTGATGATAGACACTCTGCATATGCTCTATGCTTCATATGTGCACTTAGAAAATATAACTATCAAGAACAGCGGTTCAAACCCACTTGTATTTGAGCGTGCTTACCGCTGTGATGGTAAAAATATCAATATCGACGGTGCAATAAACAAAGGAAAAGGTGGAAACGGATACCTGCGTTTGAATAAAAGTTTTCATATCTCTCTCCAAAATATCTCTGTAAAACATATCCGCCATATCGTCTTTCAGTGGGCAAGTGCATACAATAAAATTGACGCCCTCTATACCGAAGTCGATATAAACTTCCATGGAGGAAGCAGCCACGACAACCTTGTCACAAATGTAGTGTATAATGTTGATATGAAAAAGCACAAATGGGGAAGAGTCTTTAGAACTCCAAAAGATGCTTCATGGGCTCCACCCGATCTCGGGCCAAATATTGTAAAGGAAAAAGAGTGAAATTTTCTCTTCTATCATTTATTTTTATACTTATTATGAGTGGATGTAACCTCAGAAAACCGCCTGAAACACTTGACCCTGACCTTGTGTACGATGCTATTCCCCTGTACGAGAGCAACAGCAGTTTTGCACCCTATAGTTTTGAGAAATTCAAACCTGTTCTTGACCAGAGTAGATTACAGATTTTCAAAGATGATGGAACAAGCAGTGACACAAATAATACAACCATTGAATATGGCGAATTTGAAGGTCAAAAATTTCCTGAGTTTTATGCAGACAGCCAAGAAAATCTCCATTTTATGATAGAGAAAAAAGCAAATACATATAAGACACGCTCAGAACTGCGTGAAGGCCCAAACAGTTGGAGTACTGCAGATTCAGAGGGGCACTACTGGGTAG
>JALUZQ010000114.1 GCA_027011725.1 Sulfurimonas sp.
GTTTCGGTATTGTAAAATAGTTTTGGAAGGTTACGTACCTCTTTATTTATGGCCTCAACTATAAATGCTTCACTCAGAGGTGGAAGGTTGTGGTTTGTTTTTCGTACGTAGTTTATGGAGATAGTTATATCTTTTTTGGAGTCGATCAAAGTGCCGTCCATGTCAAATATAACTATCTTTTTCATGACTTCATCTTCTCGTATATCTCACTCAGAGCTTCGACGAAGAGTTCACTGTCATTTGGACACTCACAAACTCGGTACTCCTTAAAGCCCAACTCGTCGGCTATCTCTTTATACTCCACTCCGAGTTCAAAATCTGTCTCAGAGTTGTCAATGGTAAACGCAATAGGAAAGATGATGACTCCCCTGTTACGTACGGTTTTGAGTTTCTCTTCAAGCGAAGGCCTCAACCATTCCATACGCCCTACTTTTGACTGGTACGCAAGATGAACATCATGAAACTTCATCTCTTCTTCTTGCATCATTGCTTTGAGTATCTCTACATGTCTGTTGACATGCTGTTCATACACATCACCTGCATCGACTATTTTCTTTGGCAGACCATGTGCGGAAAATATAATGTCAAAGTCACGATACTCACTCTCACCAACCGTTTTTTTGATGCTCTCTATGACAGCTTTATTATATGTTCTGTTTTCAAAGAAGTGCTTTATCTCGACAAGCAGTGCCTTGCCTCCACTTTTATGATACTCCTCTTCAAAATCTTCGAGTGATGACTTTGTAGTGGTTGTTGAGTACTGCGGATAAAGCGGAATAAGATAGATCTTATCTATATCTTCCTCTTCTAAACGCTCTATCACTTCTGAAGCAAAAGGAGGTGTATAGCGCATGGCGAAATCAACGATGCAGCCATCACCGAGTTTCTCTTGCAGTTTTTCCACAAGTTTTTTCGTATGCCCTACTATGGGTGACTTCCCGCCGAGTTGACGGTATATCTCTTGAGAAGCTTCTGCACGATTAAATACTATGAGCCCGCCTACAAGTTTACGAAGCAGCGCACTTTTCATTGTCAGTATATTTTTATCGGCGAACATATTTTTCAAAAACATCTCAACCTCATGGAGATTGTTTGGTCCACCCATATTTAAAAGTATTACTGCCTCTTTTTTCACCTGTTTCCCTCTTTTTTTATATAAACTGCTAACCACACTACTACTTTTTTTGTCTTCAGCAGCGTATGTTTTGTATTTGCAGGGATAAACAGAGTATCACCCGCTTTTAATTTATGTACTATACCATTAATCTCAAGTTTTGCACAACCCTTTAAGAGAACTACCCACTCATCTTTAGTTTTATCTAAAAATTCCTGTGGTGTTTTTAAAGTATTACTGACTATGCGTTTTATCTCTACATTTGGATTTTGTAAGAGTGTTACAAAATTCTCACTATCAACTTCAGGTAGTTCGTAGTCAAAAAGATTACTCATCGACCTTTACCCTCAAACTCACTGCATACATAAACTGCTGTAGAGGCAGCATATCTTCATAAATCTCATACAGAGTATCTATTAAAGCTTCACCATCTTCTATGAGATGCGGGTCTAAAAGCTTATAGGTCGCCATCCCTTTATAAAGAGAAAGGTCTGCGTTTGGCATATCTTTATCAAAACCTTTCGGGTAGCGTTTGTACCCTTTTTCAAGATGGGTGTAACCCTTGCCCATCCCTTTGATGTTACTCAAAATATCTGCGAGCTCTTGTCGCTTTGCATCATCTTTTATATATTCTCGAAAAGCATCAAGCATCGGTTTTTCAAACCAGCGCACACCAACAGCAACATACAACTCATCAGGAGAGAAGTGCATATAAAAAGAGGAGCTTTGCATTCGTTTGCCGGATCCTTGCCAAAATATCACCCCTATACGGGATTTTATAGGCTCTTTATTTGCACCCATTCGGCGAGTATCTCTATAAATTCTATAGAGTGATTTGTTTATTTTTGGTTCTGCGTTTATGGTAGGTTCAAGTGCTTGAAGATGTTCACCCATCTCCACGACAAAAGTGCGAGAAGGGTTTAAAATAAGGTTCTCATACTCACTTTTATGAGCCTCGAACCATGTTTTGTTGTTGTTTTTACGAATAGAGTCTAAAAAAGGCAGAACCTTCGGTGAAAAACCACTAAACTCCATGTTTGTCCTATGCTAACTTTCTGTTTCTAAAGGCAAGTGCAATGATGACAAATACTACTGCGTAACTCACAGGCACAAAGTCAGGAATAGGAACCGGATCACCTTTCGCGTATGAGTGCATACCTGCAAGGTAGTAGTTCACTCCAAAGTAGGTCATAAGAACAGATGTAAATGCCATTAAAGAGATAACACTGTAGTTAAAATCATTGTAAATTGATTTTATAAATCTTAAATGCAGTACAACTGCATATACGAGAATCGTTACAAGCGCCCATGTCTCTTTTGGATCCCATCCCCAGTATCTACCCCAAGACTCATTTGCCCAGACACCACCGAGGAAGTTACCAACAGTTAGCATTGCAAGACCTATCATTAAACTCATCTCGTTGATTGCGTTTAACTCTTTAATGGAGAGTGAGATTTGTTTGTCATTCTTCTCATTTTTAACTATGAAAAGAAGCAGCGTAATGAAACCAAGCAGTGCGCCAAGACCTAAGAAACCATAACTCGCCGTAATCATAGAGACGTGAATACTTAACCAGTATGAGTTCAGTACAGGTACAAGGTTTGTAATCTGCGGATTCATCCAGCTTAGGTGTGCCACAAATAGAATCAGACCTGCTAAGATAGAGGTCGAAGCAAGTGTGATAGGAGACTGTTTAGAGA
>JALUZQ010000115.1 GCA_027011725.1 Sulfurimonas sp.
GCCAAGACCTGCTTTTATGGTATCACTATCCCAAATCAAGCTGCTCTCTTTTTGATTTTGCACATTTTTTATTATGATCTTATGCACCCTGTAAACACCATCAAGCAAAACATAGTTTGTAAACACTATCTTTTTTAACAACCTCCCCTGCTTGTCAAAATAGTCTCCAAATCGGGCTAAATTCTCCTTCGTATCTATATAAATAATTTGTTTTGAATACCCACTATGTTTGTCTTTTGGTAAACGCAGTACTTCAAAATATGTCACCCCATCTTTTTCGATGATTTTTGCATCTTTTGGATAACTATAATTTTTGTAGTTTTGTGAAGATATATCTTCGTAAGAGAACTCACTCGCCATAAATGAGCCGGACTTGTTACGTGAACTGATGCGTTTTACCCTCTTAAGTGCAGGCAGATAGAGCCACTGCTTATCATCACCTCCTATCACTTCATAACTGAGAAGTTTCGTATCTTTAAGATCGTTAGGATAGAGAAAAATGAGTAAAGATCTGTCACCATTTTTACCTTCTAATTTTTTCATCTCAAGTTTTCGTATGTTTTCATCTCCCTGAGCATTTTTTAAAAGCATCGTAGTTTTTGAAATACTACTTTGATATCCAGATATTTTTTCATACGCCCTCTTTGCCACCTCTTCACCACTTTGTGCCAACAGCACAACAGACAAGCATAGAAAAAGAATACTTTTTCTCATTATTTACCCCTTTGAAAGTTTAAAGTAAACAATGTTAACATAAGAAAACTTAAATGTAAACACTGTTTACTTCTTACTTATGTTAAAATTACACTATGATTAAACACGATTACCATCATGGCAACCTAAAAGAAGAGTTCATTACCATCGCTATGGATTTCATAGACAAAGAGGATGTGGAAAAGTTAACCCTAAAAGTACTCTCAGATGCAACAGGAACTTCTCGCTCTGCCATCTATAAACATTTTAAAAATAAAGATGCACTTATTGAGACCATTATAGAAAAAGGGTTTGATAAATTTGATGCAGAGACTACGCCTTATCTTCATGCTAAAAACAAAGCACTGATAGACAGGTTTTATTTGACAGGGAAGCTCTATGTCGAGTTTGCAAAAAACAATCCAAACCTTTACAGACTACTCTTTGGAAAAAAATATGCACATATAAGAGAAGAACTTTTAAGCATAAAAGATGAAGACTGCAGCGGTTTTGCAGCACTGCAAAAAACAGTTCAAGAGGGGCAAAAGCAGGGTATACTTAAAAAAGAGGACAGCTACAGACAAGCCATTGTCATTTGGGCGACTATGCATGGTATATCTTCACTTATCATCGATGGTTTTATGGATGTTGAGGAGATTTATGAAGAGGTTTACAACACCCTTTTTGAAACACTTCTTAGCGGGATGGTAGCAAATAAAGTAAAAATCATCTCAACCATCCCACTCCTCAACAAACTACTACAGCCAACAAGCTAGAACTTTGTTAACGATGCTCTAACTCGGCACTCTTAACACTCACACCCTCAAAAACAACTTTATGGTGTGCAATAGCACCACTAACTTCCTGCTCTTCTAAACGCAGTCCCTCAGGTACTGCTTCAGAGTGGAGTTGAATGGCAGTCTGTTTGAAGTTTGGCTCACCCGATTTTGGACAGAAGCTCTCTTGTGTCAGTGTGTTGACAAGTTGCGTGTTAAAATGAAACGGAACAAATACAGTTCCCGGTCGTACACTTCCAGTTACTCTCACAACAACATCATCAACGCGTCCACGCGGGGATGACAAGCTCATTCTATCGCCTGATTTTACTTTGAGTTTTTTTGCATCATCAGGGCTGATGTCTACCCACGCTTCTGGCGCTAAATTGTCAAGTATTGCGATGTCTCTTGTTTTTGTACGCGTATGCCACTGCTCAACTGTACGCCCCGTATTTAAAATCACAGGAAATTCCGGACTTGCAGGCTCCGCCATAGGGTGCCATTCAACACAGAGAAGTTTTGCTTTTTTATCTGCTGTTCTAAAAGGAATATCTTCAGTATAGAGACGTTTACTTCCAAGTGGAAACTGCTCGTTACATGGCCACTGTATGCCGCCATGTTCTTCTAAAAGCTCATAAGTAATGCCGCTGTAGTCACACAACTGCCCTTTAGAGACTTTACGCCACTCCTCAAAAGCATCACGAGGCTCACTCCAGTTTGGAAAAAGCATCTCATTGACACCCTCAAAGTACTTTGAGAATTCTATGATGATGTCAAAGTCACTTTTTGCATCACCTATCGGCTCTACCGCTTTGTTTGCTTTATTACAACGGCGCTCAGAGTTAGTGTAAACGCCCTCTTTTTCACCCCATGTCGCTGCGGCAAATACTACATCGGCAATTTGAGCAGTATCTCCTAAAAAGGCATCTTGTACCACCAGCAGGTCAAGTTTTGCCAAAGTTTTACGCAGTTTTTCTTGGTTTACAAAGCTCACAAGCGGGTTTGTCGCTGTTATCCAGAGTGCTTTTATCTCCCCTGCATCTATCGCTTCAATGATCTCGGCATATTTATACCCTCTCTCACGCGGAATAATCTCTTCGGGTACATTAACAATGCTTGCATACTCTTTCAGAGCTTTTTCATCACCGTAGTTTCTATACCCGGGCAGACTTGAAGTGAAACCTGTCTCTCGTGTTCCCATCGCATTGCACTGTCCGGTAATGGAAAAAGGACCTGTTCCCTCACGCCCTATGTGTCCTGTTAAGAGGTGTAGGTTTATAATGGCACTTACAGTATCTGTTCCCATAAATGACTGATTAATTCCCATCGTCCAG
>JALUZQ010000116.1 GCA_027011725.1 Sulfurimonas sp.
ATATTAAACATGATAAAAAATAGACATATAGCATCAATAGCAGGCGGAGTAGCTCTTGGAACAGCAGGAGTTGTAATGATGGGTGCACTCAGTGGTTGTGAGCAAAAACAAGCTGAGGCACAAAACAAATTTTTAGTGATCGAGCAGCAACCCAACGGCAGGTATGTCGTAGTTGAAGAGCTGCCTACCGAAGGGCCTTCAAGAGCAATCATTCGTGAGAGAGATGAGAATGGGCGTGTTACTGAGCGCTTTATGAATGAAGATGAGATGAAAGCGCTTGCCGAGCAGGAGTACCAAAAGGTACAAAACGGGACAAGTGAAACACTTCAGGAAAATAGTGGTAGTGAAGGTATGGGGCTAGCTGGAACTATACTAGCAGTTGCAGCAGGGAGTCTTCTTGGAAATATGATAGGAAATGCACTGATGAACAATAAAAGTTTCGCTCGAAACGCAAGCAGTGCAAACAGAAGTGCTTACAGCCGTTCAGCTGCAGGAAAAACAGCTAAAAAATCAAGCAGCAGAAAAAGTTTCTTTGGAGGAAGTTCAAAAAGTTCATCAAGAAGCGGCGGCTTCTTCGGAGGATAGAACTATGATAGTTACCCAAAAACTAAGCCCTATAGATGATGCAACACTTGAAGAGATAGGCTTTACCTGGCATACAGACAGTGACGGTAGCAAATATGTCAGTGATGAGCTTGTCATCGTCAAACAAGATGAAGCCGATGCCTACTATGAAGCGACAAATGCACTCTACGATATGTATGTAGAGGCAGCTGAGTATGTCATAGCAAACGATCTCTTTTTTGATCTTGGCATACCATTTAACCTTATAGAGGTCATTAAAAAATCGTGGGAAAATGATGTACATTGGCATATTTACGGACGTTTTGATCTTGCCGGAGGGGTTGATGGACAAGATATAAAACTCATCGAATTCAATGCAGACACGCCGACCGCACTCTTTGAAACTGCTCTACTACAGTGGGGAATACTCAAAGCAAACAATATGGATGAAGAGAAGCAGTTCAACAATGTTTATGAGGCTATCAGTGAGAACTTTAAAAGACTTGTCACGCTCTTTGATGATCCAAGCACGTTTGAAGAGCACTATGACGGTTGGAAAATTCTCTTCTCATCCATTGCAGGGAATGATGAAGAAGAAGCTACCACAAGACTCCTGCAGCAGATGGCAACAGATGCCGGTTTTGTAACACATTTTGACTATCTTGGAAATGTTGCGTTTGATGATGAAGGTATTTACGATGCAGAGGGTAATCCTTATGAGTATTGGTTCAAGCTCTATCCATGGGAGGACATCGCAACAGATGAGCCTGAACTTGCAACGACTTTGACAAATATCATACTCAATCAAAAAGCCATCATTCTCAATCCTGCATATACACTTCTTTTCCAATCAAAAGGAATGCTGGCAATACTCTATGAACTCTTCCCTGACTCTCCATACCTACTTCCTGCATCATTTGAACCACTTGAAGGTGTCAAACAGGTTGAAAAGCCTGTCTTTGGCAGAGAAGGCGCAAATACGAAGATTTTAAACGCAGATGGAAGTGTGCTTACTCAGACAAACGGAGAGTATGCAAACCATAAAAAAGTCTACCAAGAGTATGTCGAGTTTCCAAAAGATGTGCATGGTGCGAAGTATCAGGCAGGTGTTTTCTTTGCCTATGAAGCGTGTGGACTCTCATTTAGAAAAGGTGGAGATATTTTAGACAATATGAGTAAATTTGTCGGTCACGTCATTGAATAGCTTGCCTATTCATGATGTACTCCAGGCCCTCAAAAATTCACTAAAGAACAACTCCCGAGTTATTTTAGAAGCACCGCCCGGTGCCGGAAAGAGTACTGTTGTTCCCATTTCACTCCTAGATGAGCTGTGGCTGCAAGAGAAGATGATAATCATGCTTGAGCCACGCCGCGTTGCTGCACGAATGGTTGCTACTCGAATGGCAGAGCAACTCCATGAAAAACTTGGAGAGCGTGTAGGCTACCAGGTAAAAATGGAGCAGTGTTACTCGAAAAAGACAAAAATCCTAGTCGTCACAGAAGCTATTTTGGTACGAAAACTGCAAAATGATCAGAGCTTAGAGGGTGTTGGCATGATTATATTTGATGAGTTTCACGAACGCTCTATTCACTCAGACTTAGCCCTTGCACTCTCTTTACAGGTGCAGGAACTTTTACGAGATGATCTAAAACTCCTCATAATGTCCGCTACGCTCAATACACAAAAAATTACTGCTTTACTGGGTGATGTTCCACTTATCACGTCACAGGGACGCCTCTATGAGGTAAACGTCCAATACCTCGACATCAAAACGAAGCAACCCGACTTTCGTTCTCTAAACGCAGTGCTGCTTAGTACAATTTTACGAGCATTAGAAGAGGATGAGGGAGATATATTGGTCTTTTTAGCAGGGGTAAAAGAGATAAAAAATCTGCAAAAATCTTTGAAAAACGCAACATTAGACAAAAATATTCTCATTTTACCACTCTACTCTTCCCTTTCAAAACAGGAGCAAGTAAAAGCAATAGCACCCGCTAGGAAGCGTAAAATTATTTTAAGTACCAACATTGCACAGACCTCTTTAACCATTGAGGGTGTGCAAGTGGTTATAGATTCTTGTTTAGAAAAACGCTCACGATACAACTATGCAACCGGTATGGATCATCTTGAACTTGCCTTTATCTCTCAAGATGCTGCGACCCAAAGAGCTGGACGAGCAGGACGTACACAAAACGGCAAATGTTACAGACTCTGGCATGAGTCCAAAATACTCCCG
>JALUZQ010000117.1 GCA_027011725.1 Sulfurimonas sp.
ATTTATACTAGAACTGTTTTAAATCTTAAAGGAGGTATAAACTCAGTTTGGCTTAAGCGAATCATAATGACAAAGCTATTATTATGTCAAAACTAAAAGAAGACAAAAATAGTCTTATTTAAAAATAACCTACTTTTAAAGGCAAAATATATGCAAGTTTATTTAGATAACAACGCTACTACAATGTGTGATCCACAAGTAGTAGAAGTGATGCAACCATTTTTCAGCGAACTTTACGGAAATCCGAGTTCACTGCATAAGTTCGGTACGGCAACACATCCATACATAAGAAAAGCGATAGATCAGGTCTATACTGCTCTAAATGCAAGTGATGACGATGATATTATCTTCACATCATGCGCAACAGAGTCAAATAACTGGGTTTTAAAATCAGTATTTAACGATTACATTGTAAATGGTGACAAAGACCACATCATTACTACAGAGGTAGAACATCCATCAATTCTTTCTACATGCAGATGGCTCGAAGAGCAGGGTGTAAAAGTAACCTACCTGCCTGTAAACGATCAGGGAATCGTTGAGCCGCATGTTGTAAAAAGTTTCATTACAAATAAAACAGCTTTAGTCTCTGTAATGTGGGCAAGTAATGAGACGGGAATGATCTTTCCTATTAAAGAGATCGGTGAGATCTGTAAGCAAAACGGTGTACTTTTTCACTCAGACGGTGTTCAAGCTGTTGGAAAAATCCCGGTTGATCTGCAAGATGTGCATGTTGACTTTGTTTCAATGTCGGCACATAAATTTCACGGTCCAAAAGGTGTAGGTGCACTCTACATTAAAAACTCTCAACCACTCTCTCCTCTTCTTCACGGTGGTGAGCAGATGGGTCACAGACGTTCAGGAACACTTAATGTTCCGTATATCGTCGGTATGGGAAAAGCGATAGAGCTTGCAACTGAGAATCTTGAAGAGACTATGGCAAAAATCAGAGAAAAGCGTGACAGACTCGAAGATGCACTTTTAGAACTAAGTGATACATTTGTAGTCGGTGATCGTGAGAACCGTACACCAAATACTATTTTGATCTCTATTCGTGGTGTTGAGGGTGAAGGTATGCTTTGGGACTTAAATAATGGTCAGATCGGAGCATCAACTGGTTCTGCATGTGCGAGTGAAGATCTTGAAGCAAATACAGTTATGCTTGCAATCGGTGCAGATAACGAACTCGCTCACACTGGTATAAGACTCTCACTCTCTCGTTTTACAACAGATGAAGAGATAGACTATACAATAGAGCACTTTAAAAAAGCAGTTGAGCGTTTAAGAGCGATCTCAAGCTCATTTGCAAAAGTACAACCAACTCCGGGCGGAGAAGCTGCTGAGTGTGCAATGCCACACCACATGGCACATTAATAAAATTAAAAAAGGAAATAAATAATTATGGCAAAAGATGATTTATTAGGCGCTTCTCTTTGGGATGCGTACTCAAACAAAGTAACAACTTTAATGAACAACCCACAACACCAAGGGGAGATTACTCCTGAAGAGGCTGAGGCACACGGTAACAAACTTATTGTTGCTGATTTTGGTGCTGAGAGCTGTGGTGATGCGGTAAGACTATACTGGGAAGTTGATCCAAAAACAGACAAGATCGTAAACTCTAAGTTTAAATCTTTTGGATGTGGTACTGCCATTGCATCAAGTGATGTTATGACTGAGCTTTGTATCGGTAAAACGGTTCAAGAAGCGGTAAAAATTACAAATATAGATGTTGAAAAAGCACTACGTGACGATCCGGACACTCCTGCTGTTCCACCACAAAAGATGCACTGTTCTGTCATGGCGTATGATGTTATTAAAAAAGCGGCTTCACTTTATCTTGGTGTTGATGAAGAGAGTTTTGAAGATGAGATCATCGTGTGTGAATGTGCACGTGTTTCACTTGGAACTATTCAAGAGGTCATCAAACTCAATGACCTAAAAACTGTTGAAGAGATTACAGACTACACAAAAGCAGGTGGTTTTTGTAAGTCTTGTATCAAACCGGGTGGTCATGAAGACAGAGAGTACTACCTTGTAGATATCTTGGAGCAAACACGTAAAGAGATGGATGAAGAGAAAATGAAAGCTGCTGCAGATGCACAACTTGCCGGTGGTGGAAACTTTGAAGAGATGACACTTGTACAGCAAATCAAAGCGGTTGATGCCGTTATTGATGAAAATGTACGTCAATTCCTCATCATGGATGGTGGAAATATGGAAATTATCGACATCAAAAAAGATGATGATTATATCGACATCTACATCCGTTACTTGGGTGCATGTGATGGCTGTGCTTCATCTGCAACAGGGACACTTTATGCGATAGAGTCAACACTCAAAGAAAAACTCTCTCCAAAAATTCGCGTTTTACCTATTTAGGTTCTTCTTTAAAATCTTTGGCTTTGGCCAAAGGTTTACTCCAACAAATTTTTCAGATGCTTTAGCAACTCTCTTTTAACTTCATGTTTTTCTTTTGATAAATGATCTTCTATTGCGACAAGCACTTTTTTACTTGCATTTATACACTCATCATAAAGTAAATTTACCTCGTGTTTTGTAAGTTCACAGCTCTCCATACCAAAGCGAAGAATGTACTGTTTATCCCACCACTTTTTACTGCCAAGTAAATTAAGCGCTAAAATGTCATTTTTTATATAAAAAGTTGTGGAGACAATATCGTAAGCTGGAGCTAGTTTTATGTTCTCTATATCTTCATAAACAAGTCCAAAATTTTTCAAGTGAGCATCACCATTTTTGAGGATGTTATTTATTACAATGATTTTAA
>JALUZQ010000118.1 GCA_027011725.1 Sulfurimonas sp.
GCAATGCCCTAAAGAGGATATATTCACTGAGCTCCAAGAGCGTGGTTTAGGCGTACAGGTACACTACAAACCAATTTATCAAAATTCATTTTATAAAGAACGGTTTGGGGCATTCTCTCTGCCTGTGGCAAATGACTTTTACCTCTCAGAGATATCCATTCCCTGTAATCAGACCATGAATATGCAAGATGCTGCGTTTGTAGCAGATACTTTTTTGGATGTCGTGCATAAGTATGCGCACAGAGGATGTAGTTTCTAATGAAAAAAGATGCCATTGCCATCATACCTGCTCGCGGAGGAAGTAAACGAATTCCAAAGAAAAACATAAAACTATTTCATGGCAAACCGCTCATCGCATACTCCATTGAGACGGCGCTCAAATCAAAACTTTTTGATAAAGTCATAGTTTCTACCGATGATGAAGAGATAGCCAAAGTGGCGAAAGAGTACGGAGCAGAAGTTCCATTTGTCCGTCCAAAAGAGTTAAGCGATGATTATTCATCGAGTGGTGATGCAGTTGCACATGCCATTAAACTTTTAAAAACAAAAGGGGAAAGCTTTCGCTATGTTTGCACTATCTATGCTACAGCTCCTTTTTTGCAAAAAGAGTATCTCATCAAAGGGTTTGAAACACTCAAAAACTCTGATGCAAAAATGGCTTTTAGCGTTACCTCTATGCCTTTTCCAATTCAACGAACATTTAAAATCACTAAAGATGGAAGATGTGAAATGTTTTGGCCTGAGAACTTTTCTAAACGCTCTCAAGACTTAGAAGAGGCATACCAAGACGCTGGACAATTTTACTGGGAGGACATAAGCAAAGAGTGGAAGGAAATTCCTTTTGGGTCACAAAGCATTCCTGTTGTTCTGCCTCGATACTTGGTGCAGGACATTGATACGCCAGAGGACTGGAAACGTGCAGAACTGATGTATAAAGTTTTACAAGAGGAGTCTTAAAATGCGTATTCTCATTCGTGCTGACTCATCATCTACAATAGGTACAGGCCATATTATGAGAGATTTGGTTTTAGCAAAAAGACTACAATCGCAGTATCCAAACGCAGTGATACGTTTTGTAGTACGTCCTCTTGATGGAAATATCAACCACAAAATCAGCCAAGAAGGCTATGCAATCATTTCTCTTACATCTTCACATATTAAAGAGTTGCAAAAAGTGCTCAAAAAATACAAGCCCGATATGCTTGTCATCGATAACTATAACATTGGATACAAAGAAGAGAAACGTCTCAAACGCAGTCATAAAAATATGAAGCTCTATGTACTCGATGATACTTATGAGAAGCACTACTGCGACATCTTACTCAACCATAATATCTCCGCAGAAGCAAAAAAGTACAAAAAGCTCACACCAAAAGAGTGTAAAATAAAATGTGGTGCAAAATATACACTACTACGTGACGAGTTTTATAAAGAGAAGAAAAAGTATTATAAAAAAAGTGGTAAAAGAGTGCTCGTAGCCATGGGAGGTGCTGACACCGCAGAACTCAATATAAAAATCCTTAAAACACTCAAACGTTTGTCACTCAAGCTACATGTTGATGTTCTAACTACAACTGCAAACAAAAATCTCAAAAAACTACAAAGCTACACAAAAAACAAAAAGTGGATAAAAGTACATGTAGAAAGTAATAAAGTTGCAAAACTGATGAAAAAAGCAGATTTAGCGATCATCACACCAAGTGTAACACTCAATGAAATACACTTTATGCAAGTACCTTATATAGCAATACAGACAGCCAAGAACCAAAAAGATGTTGTGAAGTATTTACAGAAATCCCATCTTCGGGTACTCAAAAAATTCTCCGCTACAAAACTTTTAAAAGTACTAAAAGAGGGGAACTATGTCCACTAAACTCATAAACTTCACACGGCTTTCCCTCGAAGACAAGAAGATGGTGTTAGAGTGGAGAAACAGTGCAGGGATACGACAATGGATGTTTGAACAACGCCCCATTTCTCTTACAGAGCACCTCGCATACATCGAACACCTCGAAGAACAAAAAGAGAGACTCTACTTTCTAGTGCGAGAAGATGAAGAGGCTGTTGGCGTCATTGATTTCACAGCAATAGACTACAAAGACAAAAGTGCAGAGATTGGTCTTTATGCAAATCCTGCACTTCATGGAGTCGGAAAGATATTAATGCATAGTATTTTAGAATATGGATTTCAGACATTACACATGAAAAAGCTCTACGCTCGTGTCTTTTGCTCCAATAAAAAAGCCATCAATCTCTACAAGAACTTCCATTTTCAAACCTATAAAGAAGATGTTACCTTACTCTATATGGAGAGAACCAATGAAAATAGCTAACTTTGACCTTAACAGCAGCGGGGTTTACATCATCGCGGAACTCAGTGCAAATCATGGAGGGAAAATAGAGATAGCCAAAGAGAGTATAAACGCAGCTAAAAAGATAGGAGCCAATGCCATAAAGCTTCAGACCTATACTCCCGACACATTGACACTGGACTCCAACAAAGAAGACTTCATCATTACAGGTGGTACACTCTGGGATAATAAAAAGCTTTATGACCTATATAAAGAGGCTTATCTTCCTTGGGAATGGCATGCAGAACTCTTTAGCTATGCAGATGAGATTGGCATAGATATATTCTCCTCCCCTTTTGATAAAACGGCAATAGACTTTCTAGAACAGTTCAATCCACCGGCATATAAAATCGCCTCATTTGAGATAACCGACTATGAACTAATCCGCTACGCAGCATCCAAAGGACGTCCAATGATTATATCTACAGGGAT
>JALUZQ010000119.1 GCA_027011725.1 Sulfurimonas sp.
CGCCTGAAGGAACAGAGAGACTGAGTAAAAATGCTGTCACACCCCAACCAACAATAGAAGCTGGAAAGAGGTATAAAAAGTCTACAAACTCTCCTTTTCCAGCTGTCCATGCCATTAAAGTCGTAATATCACCAAATGGAGACCATGCACCACCTGCATTTGCAGCGACCACGATATTTATCGCTCCAGGAACCAAAAATGCAATGTTCTTTTTATCAATTGTAAAGAGAACAGTTGAGAGAATAAGTGCCGTTGTTAAGTTGTCTGCAACAGGAGAGATAAAGAATGCTAAAAGACCCGTGAGCCAAAATAACTTCTTGTATGTGTAACCCTTAGATACAAGCTTATACTTCATCAGGTCAAATACACCACGCTCTAAAAGCGTCTCTATATATGTCATAGCGACTAATAAGAAGAAGAAAATCTCCGCAATTTCAAGTATCAGCTTTTCCAACTCTTCATGCAATGGCATAGGATCAAGCCCATTGATCGCATAGTAAATACCAATCAGCATAAACATAAATGTACCGGCAAAGAGTGACGGTTTTGCCTTGTTTATCTCATACTTCTCTTCTGTAGCGATAAAATAGTACGCTATTACAAAGACGGCTAAACTCAGCCATCCTACCCATGTCGTTGCAAGATTAATTGCTTCGTGTTCCATTATTTCTCCTCTTGTATTGTATGAACCCCTATAGATTCACTGCGTTTAAGTGCCGATGTTACAATCTCTTTGGCAGTCAGTAAACGAAATTTGAGTAGTTTACCAATATTTTCATTTAAAAGAGCATTAATTGTCTCTAAAGCATCATTTAATCCACTTTTTGTTCGAACTATAGAGACATTCTCCCACATTACTCGGCGCAATTGGTTTTTAATGTTCTTATCATTTTTCAAGCTCATTGCTTCTTCTTCAAGCTCAAACCTGACATCATCTTTTGTTTCATCTATATGTTTCATAATATCTTCAGCTGCTCTTTTTGCAAAGACAAGTCCTTCAAGCAGAGAGTTTGAAGCAAGACGATTAGCACCGTGTACTCGTGTTGAAGCTACTTCACCCACGGCATAGAGATTTTTCACCTTTGGTACTCTTGCGTTTAAATCTGTTTTGATACCGCCAATAGCATAATGAAACGCAGGAGATATCGGTACACGCTGCGCGGGTACTTTATACCCCAGCAGACGCAGATTTTTATAGATATTTGGAAAACGGTGTTCAAAATACTCCTCATCGAAATTCTCAAAATTCAAATATATTTTAAGTCCTGTTTTACGGCTGTAATTATACATCGCTTTTGAGACAATATCCCTTGAAGCAAGTTCTCCTCTTTCATCATACTCAAAGAGAAATCTTTTTCCGTTTTCATCTTCTATGGTCGCACCTTCCCCTCTGAGTGCTTCTGTGAGGAGCATCTTTTGAGCATTGGTAGAGTTTACAAAAACAGTCGGATGAAACTGCAGCATCTCCATTCTGTCAAGTTCTATGCCTTTCATCACGCACAATCCTTGCATATCTGCACTAATGCAGGGTGCATTGGTATGGTACTCAAAGAGTGATCCGACTCCACCGCTGGCTATAATGACATTTTTAGCATAGATATTACGACGCTCCCGATGCTCTAAAAGTGTAACACCATAACACTCCCCGTCTTTAATGAGCAGATCAACAACCCTTGCATCTCCAAGCATTGCATGCGTGTTTTGTTTCAGTAAAAAAAAGTGTAAATAACGTCCGGTAGCATCCCCGCCGGCATGGAGTATACGCTCACACGAGTGTGCTGCCTCTTTCGTGTAGAGCAGGTTCCCCTCTTCATCCCTGTCAAACTCAAACCCCTTTGCTATAAGCTCGTCTATTGCTTCACGGGAGTTCTCACTCAAGACCTTTACAGCTTCTTCATCACAAAGCCCTGCTCCGGCCTCAAGTGTATCTTTTATATGCGCGGGAACATCATCTGCATCTCGAGAAAGTGCTACGCCACCTTGAGCGTAAAAAGTGTTACATTTAAAGCTCTCGCGCTTGTTGATAATGAGTACCTTCTTATCTTTTGGCAAGTGCATAGCAGCATATAGGCCTGCTACTCCTGCACCGACGATGATGACGTCATATCGTATCATTTCGAACAACTTTCATTATTTTCATTACTTGACTCTTTTTTTTGAATTATAAACTCTACATTTTTATCACTGACAACTTTCTCTTCATAATAGGGGTCAGCCTTATACCCGCACCCACTTAACTCTAATAAAAAGCCTGCTATAATTAGCATATGAAAAATGCCGGCGATATTCTTAATTCTCTTCACAACAAACCCCAATTTTCTAAGCTCTCTCACTATAAATGTATAGAGAGGATACAGTCACTCTTTTCAGCACCTCTGCAAAAGATGGTCAAATTTGCCTACATCAAGAACAACACGCTCTTTTTCGTACTCAACCATCCCGGTGCCAAACAAGAGTTTGATAATAATATAGATAGTATTAAAAGTGCTTTAAAGTTTTGTAATCCGCCAGAATGTGCTGATGAGACCATCACCGACATCAAAGCCTTTGTAACTCACACCCCTATAAAGAAGTTTTCACTTCAAGTACCAAAAGTACAAACCTATGAGGAGAGGGCAAAGGGAGAGTTTGACATAAATATCCATGACGAAAAACTCCGCTTACTCGCCGAGTCCATAAAAAACATCATAAAAGAGAAAAATGCAACTGCTTGAGACCATTAAACAACTCCCATCTTCACCCGGAGTCTATCAGTATTTTAACAAAAATGGACGGCTTTT
>JALUZQ010000120.1 GCA_027011725.1 Sulfurimonas sp.
CTATTATACCATCTGCAACTTCATGACGAGGCCCTTTTGGCCCATCGGGTGTAATTCCAATGTCATATCCCTCTTTTATGGTCTTTATGGCTTGAAGAAGTACTCGTGCTGCGTTTCTGTTTGTTGAACCGGCCAAAGTACCTAAACCAAAGTACTTAATAGTTCTCGAAATCAACTCCCCATCGAAATGGTTAGAAATGAGTACTTTTGCATGTGGTTTTTTTCTGTAATGTTTATAAAAGTAAGGAAGCATTAAAAGTTCTCCATGCCAACAGGCAAAAATAACACTCTCGTCAGTTATTGTTGCTGGTGCATGAAAAACTTTTTTGTTTGTGTGGTAGAGCAAACGTATCAGCAAAGAGCCGATAAAAGGGACAAATATAAGAGCAAGTGAGCGGCTGACTTTTTTAAGCAACTACTTCGCCTGTTAAAATAGTTCTACCGATGGCAGTAACTTTAACATCTCTAAACTCTCCTAATAGCTCCTCTGAACCTTTTACTTTTAAGACAAGGTTGTTGTCACTTCGACCAGCTACATATCCATCGCGGTGCAGGTCTTCAAAATAGACCTTGTAAACATTGCCCATAAGCGTTGCGTTTTTCTCATCCATTATTTCATTATGGAGTGACTGCAGGTAGCTGAGTCTATCAGATGCCACCTCTTCATCTACTACATTTGTAAAATGCTCCGCCTCAGTCTCAGGACGTGGAGAGTACTTAAAAGAGAATATTTGATCGAACTTCACTTTTTTCATTACATCTATGGTATCAGCGAAGTCTTCATCACTCTCACCCGGAAACGCAACGATGATATCAGTCGAGATGCTCACCTCAGGACAGACTGAGCGCAACTTTTCAACACGGTTTAAAAACCACTCTTTTGTGTAACCGCGTTTCATATCTTGCAGTACTTTTGTGGAACCGCTTTGAAGTGGCATATGCATAGATTTACATATTTTCGGATTATTTGCGAACTCTTCTATGAACTCATCATCCATATGAAAAGGGTGTGGAGAGGTAAAACGGATGCGCTCTAAACCCTCGATTTTTGACAGACGACGCAAGAGCTCTGTGAAGTTTACCTTCTCATGCTCTTTTGAAGAGAAACGACGACCATAATTGTTGACATTTTGTCCAAGTAAAAAGACCTCTTTTGCACCATTGTCCACAGCGCGTTGTGCCTCTTGAATGATAAGTTCATCAGGAATAGATATCTCATCCCCACGTGTTTTTGGCACTATACAAAAAGTACACTTCTTATCACATCCTATGGAGATATTTATAAAAGCTTTGTAAGGAGATGTGCGGAAGTCATTAAAGGCAAATTCACTCTCATCGTAGTTAATATCGATTTCAACTGCTTTATCTTTATGAAGTACTTCACTGATTTTTGAAACATTTCTTGCACCCAGCACAAAATTGACATACGGTGCACGTTTAATGATCTCTTCACCAAGGTGTGAGGCAGTACAGCCGCAGACACCTATTTTTGCAGAGGGCTTTTTCTTTTTCTTGAATCCACCAAGCTCTGAGAAAAGTTTATGTACGGGACGCTCACGCACCGAACAGGTATTTATCAAAATAAGGTCTGCTTCTTCAAGTCTCTCTGTCGTTTCATAGCCCTCTTTCTCTCGAAGCTGTGCTATCATATGCTCAGAATCACGCGTATTCATAGCACACCCTAAAGTTTCAATAAATAACTTTTTACTCATAACTTCTCTTTAGCTCATTATGTGAACTTGGTACATATAGTCGTTATCGGCTAGTCCGTACTTCACTTCACTCATATAAAAACTTTTTCCCATCGCTTCATAATGGTCTTGCAGTGCAAGAAGATCTTTATGTGAATTATCTTTGTCAAAATAAAATATTATACTGTCATTCTTTGCCACTTCAGCATCTAGTTTGCTTAAGTCGATCTTTTTAGGTTTTGCGTCTAACTCAGTTCTTGCTAACTTCAAATCCATTTTTTATCCTTAGTAGTATATTAAAAGTCTTGCATTATAGTAAAAAACTCATAAAAATAGGGTTAAAGGGCTTCTCTATATTTTTATCACTTTTTTGGGTATAATTACACACTTCGTAAGAAATCCCCCACAAATTATTATCATTGTCAGATTTCTTCAAAAAAAAGGAAACTATACACTATGGAAAAAATTTTAGATATTGCTGAAGCAATCGGTCATGAAAAAGGTCTACAACCAGACAAAGTAATGGAAGCACTCAAAGTTGCGTTTGTACAAACTGCAAAAAGAGTTATAGATCCAAACTTCGCTTTTGAAGCCGTTGTAGATGAAGATACAAAGAATCTTAGACTTATTCAGACCATCACTGTCGTTGCAGATGATGATGAGAGACTTCAAGATGAAGAGACTGCACCTGCGTACATCTCTATCAGCGAGGCAAGAGAGTATGATGACCAAGTAGAACTCGGTGACCAACTCCAAATAGACCACGATCTTGAAGAGCATGGAAGAACTGCAGCGTCAGCACTTCACAGAGAAATAGAGTACCACATCCAACGTCTTGTAGAGGATGAGATCTACAATAAATACAAATCAAAAGTAGGCACACTCGTCAGCGGTCGTGTAACTCGTGTTGATTCAAAGAACAACACATACATTGAAGTAGATGAGATTCGTGCGGTACTGCCTATGAAGAGCCGTATAAAAGGAGAGGTATTTGAGGTGGGCGACCATATCAAAGCTGTTGTACGCCGCGTCAATATGGACAAAGAAAACGGTATGCAAATAGAGCTCTCACGTACTTCTCCTAAATTCTTAGAAGCACTGCTCACACTTGAAGTTCCAGAAATAGCTGAAGGTTCTGTCATCATCGAAAAATCAGCACGTATTCCGGGTGAACGCGCGAAAATTGCACTTCTTAGCACACATCCACAAGTTGATGCTGTTGGTGCAACTGTTGGTGTCAAAGGCGTACGTATAAACGCAGTGAGTGAAGAGCTCATAGGTGAGAACATCGACTGTATCGAGTACACGAATATTCCTGAGCTTTTTGTCTCACGTACTATGAGTCCTGCCATCATCTCTCATGTAGAGATCGTTAAAAATGAAGAGGGTGAAAATGAAAAAGCCATCATCACACTTCCTGCCGATCAAAAATCAAAAGCTATCGGAAAAAGCGGTATAAACATTCGCTTGGCTTCTATGCTTACAGGTATGCAGATAGAACTTGTAGAGAATGATGCTGTAACCAATGAAGAGGGTGAAATAGAAGAGAAAAAAGAGAGTGTAGATGCGCTAGAGGCACTCTTTAGTTAAATTTATTTCGCACAGATAAAATCCTTATGCACGATTTGCATAAGGATTTAATTTTAACAATATTAAGTCTGCAAAAATATTTCCAAGCAGTGTTAATAACGCAGTAATCATCAAAATTCCCATAATAATAGGGTAATCTCGACTCAAGGCACTCATGTAAAAGAGCTGTCCCATCCCCTCAATACTAAAAATAGACTCTAAAATAACACTTCCACCTATGAGACCCGGCAAAGAGAGTCCTAAGAGCGTAATGATTGGCGGCATAAGATTTGGCAGTATATAATAGCGCAATAGCTGCGTTTGACTCAGTCCTCGAGAGCGTGCAAAGAAATAGTAATCACTTTTAAGTATCTCTAAAGTGAGTGAACGCACATAAATTATCATACTTCCAAGGCCAACGAATATCATCACACCTACTGGCAAGACCAAATGCCACCCCATATCTAAAAGTTCTGCAAAACCCTCTTTTGGTTCTACAGAGTGAAGCCCCGCTATGGGAAACCAAGAGAGTTTAATAGAAAAAAGAATGATAAAAAGCAGAGCCAAGTAAAATGAAGGCATAGAAAAAGAGACCAAGGAGAGTTGACGGATGATATAGTCACTCTTTTTTTCATAGTTCAATGCCGCTTTTATACCAAGCCAAAGGGAGAGTGCAAAGACTGCTATAAGCGCGACAATATTCATAAAAAGTGTAATGGGTAAACGTTTAAGTATCTCTGCACTTACATCCTGCCCAGAGACAAAAGATATTCCAAAATTCAGTGTTACAATGTTTTTTACCCATTCAAGATACTGCACAAAAAGTGGTTTATTCAAACCATAAACGGCTTTGAGTTTTTCTATCGCTTCAGGTGTCATATTTGGGTTGAGTTGTCCTGCACCAAAAAAGCTGTTAGGTGCCGCATGGATTGCTAAAAATGAGACTACGGAGATGAGTAAAAGCATAAAAAATATGTAAGAAAGTTTTTTTAAAAATGTTGTCATACAAAAATTATAACATAAAAGAGAGGGAAAGAAAGTTTATCTCCCAAGAGGGAGATAAGATCTAGTTTGAGTTTAGTTTCTCTACTAGAAGTTTACTGTAGCGTATACTTGAACAGTATTTGTAGCGTCTTGCGTTTTACCATTCTTTTTACCTAACTGAGTATTGATATATGCAAGAGTTAAGTCAAGTGGACCATAAGATTTACCAGCAGTTACTGTAAATTCTGTCATATCACCTGCACCTGTTTCTTTCGCTTGATCAACATAAGTGTAATACGCACCTAAATCAAACATACCATTTACTGGAGAAGTTACTGTAACATTGTATGCTACAGTATCAGCTTGAGTTACTTTACCATAATTCCACCATGCTTCAGTATAAAGTTTAGATTGTGCAGTCCCAGCAGCTGTTGCTGTATTGAAACCAGCTGAATGGTCTTTATCTACACTAGAGTATGCAAGCTTTATAGTAGCCATATCCTCAACTGTATATCCAGCCATTACTGCATATACTCCCGATGAAACATCTTTTTTCTTTATTAATGGAGTTGTACCACCAACATTTACAGTTTTATAAACATTAATACCAGAATATTGAGCACCAAGTACTAATCCTTTCACACCTAAGTCACTAGCATCTAAATCAGCTTGTAACCAGTAAGCATTTGCAGTATGTGTAACATCATAATACCAAGCTTGTACTGTTAACGCTTTTACAGAGTTATTAATAATACCCGCTGCATATGCACCAGCTTGACCGTATGTTGTAAATTTACCATTTGCATTGACAACTGCTGCAGATGCTAAACTTATATCACCTGCTACTGGATTAATATTACTTCCACCTTTTTGTCCAAAGCCTTCAGTACCATTACCATTACCAACATACGCACCAACTAAAATAGTATCAGGAATGTCTTGGTTAATTACTACTGCAGCTTCAAAAGTATTTTGTTCAGCAGTCCAAGTCTCAGTAAATGCAAGAGGAGTATCTAAAGCCATACGACCAAGTTTTGCAGTAGTCTTCCCGCTAGTAGCAGCAATCCACGCCTCTTTAAACCATGATGCATTTTCAACTTTTGCACCACCTAAAGGAGTATTTGGAGCTGTATCCACTTGCCCATAATCTGCGCCAGTTCCTGTAGTAGCAGTGTGCGCACCACCAACTACATTAGATACGAAGTTATTCTCTAAACCTAAAGTTGTAAGTACAGTATAACCAGCACCCGCACTTACAGATACTAAATCATTTGAAAGCACATCTGCTGTCACATTTAAATTTACTGCTACATCAGCTGCACTTGAGTCTTTTGAAAAAAGATCTCCACTTGTTCTACCTTTTGCTTTATCATACCCTGATGCACCATCAGTAGTTTGATAGTAAAGATTAGCGTCACCACTTACTTTTACATTTTCAAGAGCAAATGCACTTGAACCTATTAATAGTGCTGCCACTAAGCTCATTTTCGTAAATTTCATATATTCTCCTTATATCTTTCGAATTTCACCCTCAGTATAGCACAGCATATTCTTAATATTCACTTAATTATGACTATTTTGTATAATTTTCAGATATAATTCTTATATGAAACAACTTATACAACTAATTTTAACATTTATTACTATTTTTATGACGGCTTGTTCTACATCACAGCCTACACAATCATCACACAACAGTGATAAGCATGAGGGTTTCTTACAAAAACACCTTAATGATTGGCTGAAAAATGATTGGGAACCTACGGTAAAAGATGTAGATAAAAATAGCTCAAAAAGATTCAAATTACAAGATTATGTCGATAAAGCAGCGGTATATATGAAAGCACATCCGAGTGATGAAAACAACTCGAATGTAAAAAAGATGGAGACTCTTCCTGTTATAGGGAAGCAGCCTTAGTCAACTAAGTCCCAAGCTAAGACAGTTTTACCCTCTTCATTTGTCTGTGCGGCTGCCATTCCCATTATGTTGTACCCTGCATCGACATAGTGAATCTCACCTGTTACACCAGAGCTGAGATCACTCAGCAAGTACATCGCAGAGTTTCCAACTTCATCAATAGTCACATTTTTCTTGAGCGGTGCATTGACTTCATTCCAGTTGAGTATCTGTTTAAAGTCACCGATGCCTGCTGCTGCAAGTGTTTTAATAGGTCCTGCAGAGATTGCATTTACACGCTGTCCTTTTTGACCAAGATCTACTGCCATATAACGTACAGTTGACTCTAATGCAGCTTTTGCAACACCCATGACGTTATAGTTTACAATGTATTTAGGCCCCCCGAGGTAAGAGAGTGTCAAAATAGACGCATCGTCACTCAAAACAGACTCAAGTCTGTTTGTCAGATCAATAAGAGAATAAACAGATATGTCCATAGCGATTTGAAAAGCACTTTTACTTGTTTTAATGAAAGGCTCTGAGAGTGCCTCTTTTGGAGCAAAGGCGACAGAGTGGACTAAAAAGTCGATTTTTCCAAAATCTTTTTCTATCTTAGCAGCAAGTGAAGCCATATGCTCTTCGTTTGAGACATCAAGCTCATAGACATATTCACTGCCAAACTCTTTTGCTATGGGCACAACTCTCTTTTTAAGCGCATCATTGAGGTAGGTAAATGCCATTTCAGCACCCTGTGCTGCACACGCCTTTGCTATACCGTATGCGATTGACTTGTTATTTGCCAAACCTACTATAAGTCCTTTTTTTCCTTTCATTAACATATCTGCTTTCCTTTATTTTATTTGACTGAGTTCATCTGCATATTGAATCATTTGAGAAAAATGCTCTACGTAGAGTGCAGCACTCCCCACTAAAACACCATCAACATTGTTAACGCTCAGAACATCTTTTGCATTATTTACTTTGACACTTCCGCCATACAGCAGTGGAGCACTCGATTTTTTCTTCAGCTCCGCGTGAATATCGGCGATATCTTCAAGTGTAGGTGTCAGTCCTGTGCCTATTGCCCAAACAGGTTCATACGCAATGATGAGATTTGCATACTCTGTATCTATACCCTCATACTGTTTACTAATATATGTAAGCATTGCTTCTTTACCGGCTTCTCTGATCTCTTGTGGTTCACCTACACAAAAAACTATTTTGAAACCCTTCTCTTTAAAGTAGTTAAATTTCTCTACCAAAAATTCTTGGCTCTCACCTAAAATATGACGGCGTTCACTATGCCCTATGAGTATGGTTTTTATACCGAACTCCTCAAGCTGTTCTAAGCCTGTTTCACCTGTAAATGCTCCATTTTGAGTTGGGTAGGCATTTTGCGTGCCGATGGTTATGCTTTTAGTTTCAAAACTGTCAAGTGATGTCATTGCAGGAAAAACCAAAACCTCTTGAGATGACTCTTCTGCAAAACTATTCAACTCTTCTATGTACTTGTGTGTTGCACTTCTTGTGAGGTTTGTTTTTAAATTCGCTGCAATTATCATCTCTACTCCTCTTCTTTACTTTGTGGCACCATTAAAGGTTTCACACCCGGTAAAATTTTACCCTCTAAAAGTTCAAGCGATGCACCACCACCTGTAGATATAAAACTCATTTCGTCATCCACACCTATACGCTGTACAAGGTCGGCAGTATCACCACCACCAACAACGGTCGTTGCGTAAGAATCAGCTACAAAGTGTGCTATTTTCGAGCTTCCTCGTGCAAATTTGTCCATCTCATACACACCCATCGGACCATTCCAAAGTACTGTTTGTACATCATTAAGCCCTTCGCGGTAGAGTCTCACAGTCGCCGGCCCAATATCCAGACCCATCCATCCACTTGGAATCTCTTGTGCTGTTACTATTTTACTTACCGAATCTTCTGAAAACTTCTCAGCCGCAACAACATCAACAGGAAGATAAAACTTCACACCAAGTTTTTTCGCTTCCTCCATAATACTCTGTGCTTCATCAAGTAGATCATCTTCAACTAAAGATGCACCAATGTCATAACCGAGCTGTTTTAAGAATGTAAATGCCATTCCTCCACCGATAAAGATTTTATCGACTTTTGGTAAAAGGTTCACAAGTGCTTCAAGTTTCCCTGAAACCTTACTTCCACCCACGATTGCAGCAAAAGGACGGACCGGATTATTTATAAGTTTGCCAAAGAAGTTGATCTCTCTCTCAAGTAAAAAGCCCGCTGCTTTATGGTCATTGTCAAAAAAGTGTGTAATGCCTTCAACAGAAGCATGCGCACGATGGCTCACACCAAAGGCATCATTTACATAGAACTCTGCCATAGAAGCAAGTTTCTCTGCGAGAAGAGGATCATTTTTTGTCTCTCCTACTTCAAAACGAAGGTTTTCAAGGAGTAGCACTTCTCCATCTTTCAAAGCTGCTGCCTTGCTCATAGCATCATCACCTACAACGTCTTTTGCCAGAGTCACATCACGTTTTAAAAGATGTTGCAAACGGCGTGCAACCGGTGCAAGAGAGTACTTTTCAATGACCTCACCCTTTGGACGTCCGAGGTGTGATGCTAAAATTACTGAACAATCTTGATCAAGACAGTAGTTAATAGTTGCTATAGCAGAACGAATACGTCTGTCATCCGAAATATTTCCAAACTCATCCATAGGTACATTAAAATCACATCTGATAAAAACTTTTTGTCCCGCTAAATCCAACTTCTTAATACTTAATAATTCCAATTGTCAATCCTTTTTTTATTTAATTTATTTACTGATATGTATCGCCATATCCAACAGTCTTGAAGAGTAGCCCCACTCATTGTCATACCATGACATCACTTTGACCATATTCCCGCCTATGACTTGCAACAGATCTTCTGCGACAATAGAGCTGTAGTTACATCCGACAAAGTCTTGAGAGACGCGTTGTTCTGTGTCAACAAGTAGAATCCCTGCAAATTCATTTTGTGCTTTTTGGCTAAAAAGAGCTCTCAGTTCTTCCTCGCTTGTCTCCTTTTTAACGACAACATTTAAGTCCATCATAGAAACATCAGGAGTAGGAACACGTACACTTTGCCCATGCAGTTTTCCCTCAAGTTGCGGCATAACACGGTTAATGGCTTTTGCTGCACCTGTTGTTGTGGGTATCATATTGACTGCTGCTGCGCGTGAGCGGCGTTTGTCACGGTTATGTTTCACATCGAGCAGATTTTGGTCGTTCGTGTAGGAGTGAATGGTCGTCATCAAACCCTTTTCTATGCCAAAGGCATCATCAAGAATTTTTGCTACCGGTGCAAGGCAA
>JALUZQ010000121.1 GCA_027011725.1 Sulfurimonas sp.
AAACTTAAACGCACTACGTTTTGGAAATGTGTTAAATAAAGATGATATCTCTAAACACCAACGCTACCTTGTACGCGGTGTGACTGAGGGAATCGGTGGATATGGTAACTGTATGGGTGTGCCTACTATTGGTGGTGAGACAAGTTTTGATGAGTGTTACAATGGAAACATCTTAGTCAATGCTTTTACTCTTGGTATTGCTAAAAGTGATGAGATTTTTTATGGTAAAGCTGAGGGAACTGGAAATCCTGTAATGTATGTTGGTGCAAAGACAGGTCGTGATGGTCTTGGCGGGGCTGTTATGAGTTCTGATAGTTTTACAGAGGAGTCAAAATCACTCCGTCCTACTGTACAAGTGGGTGATCCTTTTACTGAAAAACTGCTGCTTGAAGCGTGTTTGGAGCTTTTTAAAACTGATCATGTAATCGGTATTCAAGATATGGGTGCTGCTGGGCTTACATCTTCTGCGTTTGAGATGGCTGGTCGTTCTGGAAGTGGAATGATAATGCATCTTGATAAAGTTCCTGCTCGTGAAGAGGGAATGACTCCGTATGACTTTATGCTCAGTGAATCTCAAGAGCGTATGCTTTTGTGTGCGAAAAAAGGAAGCGAAGAGGAGATTATTAAAATCTTTGAAAAATGGGACTTGGATGCTGCTGTTGTTGGTGAAGTGACAAACACAGGAAATATGGAACTTTTCTGGCACGGTGAAAAGTGTGCTGAAGTTCCGGTTGACCCTGTAAGTGAAGAGGCTCCTGAGTTGAACCGTCCTATGAAAAAGCCGGCATACTTAGATGAAATACATAAAGTAAGCATAGATGATTTTGATAGAGTTTCAAATCAAGAAGCATTTGAAAAACTTACAAAATCTATGGAAGTCGTTGATAAATCGTGGATATATACACAGTATGACTCAATGGTA
Organism: Sulfurimonas sp.; assembly: GCA_027011725.1. Lineage (GTDB taxonomy): Bacteria > Campylobacterota > Campylobacteria > Campylobacterales > Sulfurimonadaceae > Sulfurimonas. The sequence continues at coordinate 923 of JALUZQ010000121.1, forward strand.
CAGACAAATACAGTGAAAAAAGGTGGGATGCTCGACGCTTCTGTCATTCGTGTAAAAGAGAATAATAAAGCACTTGCAATGAGTGCAGACTGTAATGTACGTTACTGCTACATTGACCCGAAAATGGGTGGTGCTGCTGCTGTTGTTGAGAGCGGTAGAAATGTAGCGATGAGTGGTGCTAGACCACTTGCAATTACAGACTGTTTGAACTATGGAAACCCTGAGAACCCTGAAGTAATGTGGCAGTTTGGTGAGGGTTGTTTAGGTATTAAAGAGGCGTGTGCAGAGCTTACTACGCCTGTAATTGGTGGAAATGTTTCACTCTATAATGAAACAAACGGTGTCTCAGTATTCCCTACACCTTCTATTGCAACTGTTGGTGTCAATGATGATGAGAACAATGTTCTTATGTCCTCTTTCTCTGCTGAAGGAAATGCACTCTATCTTGTAGGTGAGAGCAAGTCAGAGTTTGGTGGCTCTTTATATATGAAAGAGCTTTACGATACAGTTGCTGGTGTTATTCCGGAGATTGATTACAAAAAAGAGCTTGCTCTTTGGGACTTGGTCATCGAAGCAAATAAAAAACATCTTTTAGAGTGTGCAAAAGATGCAAGTAGCGGTGGTGTGGCTATTGCACTTGCTAAAATGGCTGCAACAAGCGGTCTTGGATGTGATGTCGAGATGAGCGTTGCAGATGATAGAGATATCTTTGCGGAGAGTATGAGTCGTGCAATCATAGAAGTGAAACCTGAAAACTGTGAAGCGTTTGAAGCAATGCTTGATGAGTCAATGAGCATAGAAAAAATTGGAACAGTTGGTGGCGATACAATTCGTATAAACGATGTAAATATGTCTTTGGAGAAGCTTCAAGACAACTACTTCAATACATTCGCAAGAGTAATAGAACAAGATTTATAAGGAAAATTTGATGGCAAAAAAGAGAGCTTTAGTAAGTGTTAGTGATAAGAACGGCGTTGTAGATTTTTGTAAATCTCTTGTAAAAAACGGATATGAGATCATCTCAACTGGTGGTACATTTAAACTTTTACGTGAGAGTGGTGTCGAAGCGATAGAGATCGATGAAGTGACAAAATTTCCAGAGTGTTTTGAAGGACGTGTAAAAACGTTGAACCCTTATGTGCATGGTGGCATTTTACACCGTCGTGACAAACAGTCTCACTTAGATCAGGCAAAAGAACTTGGTGTTGAGCCAATCGATTTGGTTTGTGTGAACTTGTACCCATTTAAAGAGACGATTGAAAAGACTGATGATTTTGATGACATCATTGAAAACATTGACATCGGTGGACCTGCTATGGTTCGAAGTGCAGCAAAAAACTTTGACGCAGTCCTTATTGTGACAAATGTTGCAGATTATGATGTAGTCATTGATGCTATTGAAAATGAAAAAAATACAAAAGAGTTCCGTCGCGGATTTATGATAAAAGCGTATGAACATACTGCTGCGTATGATAGCATGATAGCAAATTATATGAATGAGCGATTTAATGAAGGCTTTGGTGAGAAGCAGTTTGTAGTCGGAAACAAGGTGATGGACACTCGTTATGGTGAAAATCCTCACCAAAAAGGTGCTTTGTATGAGTTCGACAAGCACTTTTCAAATAACTTTAAAACACTCAAGGGTGAAGCGAGTTTTAACAACCTCAATGACCTAAACGGTGCGGTTAAAATTGCCGCTGCGTTTGGCGATGACAATGCTGTTTGTATTTCAAAACATGGAAACCCGTGTGGATTTGCAATTCGTGATAATCTACTTGATGCATA
>JALUZQ010000122.1 GCA_027011725.1 Sulfurimonas sp.
ATATTCAAGCGAAGCAACATTGTAGAGTTCTATGTCTATATCGTGGGATTCCCTTTGCATAAGTGCATCTCTTACATACCCGCCGACTATGATAGGTTTGATGCCATGCTCTATGAGTTTAAAAAAGATTTTATGTAGAGATTTTGGGTAGTTGACACTCATTTTTATACATTTACTCGCTTTTTAGAGTTCTTTTAGTAAGTATAGCACTTATTTTACAAGGATGTAATGAGAATTTAGGTATAATCGCGAAAATTTTCCAAATAAAGGAAACCCCTAATGCAAAAAATTAGAAACATTGCGGTTATCGCACACGTTGACCACGGTAAAACAACTTTGGTCGATGGGCTACTAGAGCAATCTGGTACATTTGGTTCACATGAACAACATGATGAAAGAGCTATGGACAGTAATGCTCTTGAAAAAGAGCGTGGTATTACGATTTTATCGAAAAATACTGCTATCCGTTACAAAGATTACAAAATTAACATTATTGACACTCCGGGCCATGCCGACTTTGGTGGTGAGGTTGAGCGTGTTCTGAAAATGGTTGATGGTGTTTTAGTACTCGTTGATGCCTATGAGGGTGTTATGCCTCAAACAAAATTCGTTGTTAAAAAGATGCTTGCACTTGGTAAAAAACCAATTGTTGTTATTAACAAAATCGACAAACCTTCAGCTGAGCCTGATCGTGTTGTAGATGAGATGTTTGACCTTTTTGCAGATATGGGTGCAACAGATGAGCAACAAGACTTCCCTGTTATTTACGCTGCTGCGCGTGACGGTATTGCAAAACTTGATATGAGCGAAGAGGGTGGAGATTTTCAATGTATTTTTGAAACTATCTTAGAACACGTTCCAGAGCCAGAAGGTGATGCAGAGAATCCACTTCAGGCACAAGTATTTACACTTGACTATGACAACTATGTTGGAAAAATCGGTATTAGCCGTATTTTCAATGGTCGTGTAAAAAAAGGTGACAATGTTATGCTTGCAAAAGCTGACGGTGAAATGGTGAAGGGTAAAATCTCTAAACTAATAGGTTTTCACGGTCTTAATCGTATGGAGATAGAAGAGGCTGAAGCTGGTGATATCGTTGCATTTGCAGGGATGGAAACAGTAGATGTTGGAGATACTATTTGTGATCCTGTAAATCCTGTTGCACTTGATCCTATGCATGTTGAAGAACCGACACTTACTGTTGTTTTTGCAGTAAATGACTCTCCTCTTGCAGGAAAAGAGGGTAAACACGTCACATCAAACAAACTCAAAGACAGACTTGAAGCAGAGATGACAACAAACGTTGCTATGAAACTTGAAGTTGTTGGTGAGGGTAAATTTAAAGTAAGTGGACGTGGTGAACTTCAAATCACTGTTCTTGCTGAAAATATGCGTCGTGAGGGTTATGAGTTTAGTATCTCTCGTCCGGAAGTTATTACAAAAGAGATCGATGGTGTGAAATGTGAACCATTCGAGCACCTTGTAATCGATGTTCCTGAAGATTTAGCAGGTGGTGTTATTGAGCGCCTTGGAAAACGTAAAGCTGAAATGAAATCTATGATGCCAATGGGTCAAGGTTTCCAAAGAATCGAGTTTGAAATTCCTGCTCGTGCACTTATCGGTTTCCGTGGACAGTTCTTGACAGATACAAAAGGTGAGGGTATTATGAACCACTCATTCTTAGAGTTCCGTCCATTTAGCGGTGAAGTTGAGTCAAGAAGCTATGGTGCGCTTATCTCTATGACTGCAGGAACAACTCTTGGCTTCTCTCTCTTTAGTATTCAAGATCGTGGTACACTCTTTGTTGGTGTTCAGACTGAAGTGTACGAGGGTATGATCATCGGTGAGCATTCACGTCAAAATGACCTTGTAGTAAACCCTATTAAAGGAAAAGCACAGTCAAACGTACGTTCAAGTGGGGCTGATGAGGCTATTAAACTTGTACCACCTCGTGATATGTCTTTAGAGCGTGCTTTAGAGTGGATTGAAGATGATGAACTTCTTGAAGTTACACCAAAATCTATCCGTATCCGTAAAAAATATTTAACTGAGAACGAAAGAAAACGTCACTCACGTAAATAGTTTTATAAACGCAACTATTCTCTTTTCAAGCCAGTACTCTGGCTTGAAAAAACTTCCTCCGACAAACCCGACATGACCCCCTTGTTTACTCACTTCTAATGTAATGTATTTTGAGAGTTCCTCTTTTTTTGGCAACACTTCCGGTGTCATAAATGGATCATCTTCTGCATGAATGATAAGTGTGGGTGTTTGAATATCTTTTAAAAACTGTTTTGCACTGTTTTTTTCATAGTAATCATCTGCAGATAAAAATCCGTGAATCGGAGCAGTGTAGCGCTCATCGAACTCTCTGATGCTTTGCATCTTTTGTACCTCTTCCTTTTTCAAGCTTATAAGTTTTTCAAAGTTATATGTATCAAATTTTTTAAGTAAAGAGAGTTTGAGCTCGTCTAAAAGTCTTTTTTGGTATATCTTTGCAGTGCCGCTGTCTATGGTCTTTGCAGCTATCTCGAGCTGCATGGGTGCACTAACAGCGACTGCGGCTGTTATAAAACTGTTTTGTTTGAACTCTCCAAGGAGTTTAAGCAGCATATTTGCACCAAGTGAGTAGCCGATGCAAAAGATTTTAGCATTAGGA
>JALUZQ010000123.1 GCA_027011725.1 Sulfurimonas sp.
GTACCATAGCCGTTCCAAGGTCGGGCTCTTTTGCAATGAGAATAAAGGGAATAAAAATGTACAGACTCAGTTTAAGAAAGTCCTTGAGATGATAGCCCTGTGGTGGCGGCGGGTTTTTATTTATGAGATAGGCAAGCATTAAAATAAGTGCGGGTTTGACGAACTCCGAGGGCTGCATCGTTGCGTTTATGAAGGGAATGTCTATCCATCTTTGTGCACCCAAACGCGAGTGTCCAAAGAACTCTACAGCGAGTAAAAGCGCGATGTTTGCCCAGTATATGAAAGGTATCATCCAACTCATTCGTCGAATTGGAAGTACAAAAATGACTAAAAAAGTGACAAAGGCAACACCGACATAGGCAAGCTGTTTTTGTGCCAGTGCGGGAACGGCTTCACCAATGAGCCAGTGAGACATCATAACAAGGGGAATGATAAGTATGATAGAAAGAAAGTCAAATTGTGATAAAATACTCTTATCAAATCTCCACAAGTTTGTATCTCCAAAGTAAATTAACTATGATTGTAGCATAAAGGTAACAAAGAATGATAAACACACAAGAGTATATATGTACAAGTCCAGAGCGTTTAGATACGTTTTTAACAGCGCAAATAGGACAGACCCGTTCGCAAATAGCAGGGCTTATAAAGCATGAGTGTGTCTATGTAGATGGTAAAAAAGTAGCACGACCGGGAGTTAAACTCAAAGCCGGACAAACTGTGAAGGTAGAGTTTCCCGAAGCAAAAGAGGAAAAAGCACTCGATGTTGACTTTGATGTAGAGGTGCTCTATGAAGATGATGATGTTTTGGTCATTAACAAGCCAAGTGGTGTGACCGTGCATCCTGCACCAAGTGTAAAAGAGGCGACTTTGGTGGACTGGCTCAAGCATAAAGGTATTCGTCTCTCTACCATCAGCGGTGAAGAGCGTCACGGAATTGTGCACAGGCTTGACAAAGGTACGAGTGGAACAATGGTGGTTGCCAAGAACAATGAAGCGCATGAATTTCTCTCCAAACAGCTTCAAGATAAAAGTATGGGACGCTACTACATCGCTGTTGTTACTCCCCCTTTAAAAGAAGATGTTACAATCATCGAATCAAATATCGGGCGCAGTGCGCATAACCGTCTCAAGATGGCATGCGGACTTGAACATGGTAAATATGCCAAAACTATGTTCAAACATTTAGCACTGAGCGCTGATGAAAAAACACAGCTTATAGCGTGTAAACTCTTTACCGGAAGAACACATCAGATACGTGTGCATTTAGAGAGTATGAACCGTCATATTTTAGGAGACTATATTTATGGACTCAGCCCTAAAATAGAGAAGGCGGAACGTATTTTGCTCCATGCTTATCTAATATATTTTATCCATCCGAGTACAAAAGAGAAACTCTATTTTAAAGCTGATTTTGATAAAATAATGCAAGATACAGTTACAAACAAATTTGACAAGGAAATTTTGAATGAAGTTATCGACACTGAGTATATTATGCACAGCTTCACTCCTGCTTCTTAGCGGTTGTGTCTCTCCTAGCCCCAAACCAGAGGCAAAGGCTGTAATTGACCCGTCACTGCCTGTAATAACACTGACAAAAAACGGAATTATTCGAGATATGAAAACAGCTGCGTTTGAGTGGCAAAGCATCTCTGACCCTCGTGTGAGCACCATTTATGTCTATAAAAGAGATCTCTCTGACAAAGATGACACAAAACTGCACTACTTTGCAACGATTAACAATAGATTTCAAACGCACTTTGTAGATACTTCTGACAAACCAGACACAAGATACCGCTACGCTTTTAAAGTGGCTTCTTCAGATGCAGAGGGGAAACTCTCTCAAGTCTATACGGTCAATACTTTGCCTGTACTACAGTCAGTTGCATGGATACACTCCATACAAGGTCTGCCGAGAATGGCGAAGATCATTTGGCGTCCGCACCAAAGTGAACGTGTAGAGAAGTACATCATAGAGAGAAAAACATACGACAGTCAAAAATGGGAAGAGATAGCTACTTTGGAGGGACGACTAAACGCAGAGTATATTGATATGGGGCTCGATGATAACCATGTCTATCTCTACCGAGTGCGTGTAGAAACCTTTGATGACATCATCTCCACTCCATCCGAGATGGTAAAAGTCGTGACAAAAGCACTGCCGCAAAGCATAACGCAAATAAGTGCGACCAAAAATCTTCCTAAAAAAATAGATATCACATGGAACAAGTCAGATGCAAAAGATTTCGCACGTTATTATCTTTACCGAAGTGAGAGAAGTGATGGTGAGTATGAACTTATTGCAAAACTTTATAACAACAAGTTTGAAGACAAAGTTGATGAGGACGGAAAATCGTACTTTTACCGTGTAAGTGTTGTCGACAAAGATGGACTTGAGAGTAAAAATGAGAAGCATACTGTTATGGGTATGACACTTTCAAAACCACTTGCACCAAGTGTTGTTGAAGCACTTTTGACTGGAAATAAGGTACGCCTGAGCTGGAATGAAAATGACAAAAGAGTCAAATATTATAAGGTAGAGAGAAAACATAAAGAGGGGTGGTTTAAAGAAGACGTGAAAAACTACGCTCCACTTAAGAAGAACGTTTTTGTTGACAGAGACATAAAACCAAACTCTACATACACGTACAGAGTTTATGCCGTAGATGCAAATGGCATTGTTTCAAAACCAAGTACAGAGGTAAAAGTTGTCACTCCTGAATCTGATGCGATGCTAGCAGCTCCAAAAGAGCAGACACCTCTGCAAGAGGCTCCGCTAGAAGAGGTCAAAAAGAGTACACAAACGCAGGAGACTATCTCTCCTGTTGAAGATCTAGATATAAATGAGAATTAATGCCACATTTACACATAAAAGAGTTTAAAGAGCTAGCACTCCCAGCAGTGCAAGATGGCGTTGCGTTTAACTTTATAGCCCAAAATGTCAACCATATGGATGAGAAGCTTATCTCAACGACTGTGGAAGGTGAGGATTTCTTTTTGCTTGTCAAAGAAGAAGAAAATAGAAGTCTGCTTAAAACTGATAAGCTGACACGTCCTGCATCTATTTACAATGTGCATCGTGCACTCTTAGCTTATGCAAACGCAGCGGGGTTGGAGGTTATCGCTTCAAATGTACCTGAAGTACAAAAGAACGTACATCTTCAAGAGGAGACGGCACTCAAAAAGATAGAGTACTTTGCAAATAGTTTTCCGACAGATAAAGAGGTACGCATAGAGGTTGGTTTTGGTTCGGGAAGACACCTGTTGCATCAAGCTGCAAACAATCCTGATGTACTTTTTATCGGCATAGAGATCCATCGTCCTTCAATCGAGCAGGTGCTCAAACAGAGTGTCATTCAAAAGCTAGATAACCTGCTTGTGCTTGATTATGATGCTCGTCTTTTTATGGAGCTTGTGCCTTCTAATCTTGTCGGTGCTATTTATGTGCATTTCCCTGTTCCTTGGGATAAAAAGCCACACCGCAGAGTTATTTCGACCTCTTTCATTGAAGAGGCGCGTCGTGTGTTGAAAGTGGGTGGAACACTAGAACTCAGAACTGACAGTGAGAATTACTATGCTTATTCGTATGAGACTTTTATTGCGTTTAATAAAACTGTATTGCACATAAACAAAAACAAAGATATTGCGGTGAGTTCAAAGTATGAAGACAGATGGAAGAAGATGGAGAAAAACATCTATGATCTGACGATGATAAATGAAGAGGAGTCTGAAGCACTTGAGATTGAGGGTGATTTTTCATTTGAAAACTCTAAGCTCACGCTTGAAGATATCACTGTGTTAAATGACAAAACATTTCGTTTTGATGGTGGATTTATCCATGTTGAGCGTGTTTATAAAACTGCTGATGGAGCTATGCTGCGTTTGTCTATGGGAAGTTTTGACAGACCTGAGCATCTTTATGTTCTTATAAACGATGGTGTTGTGAGTTACTACCCAGAGGAGCCGCTCAAATCACGCAGTAATTTGAACGCACATAAACAACTTAGTGAGATACTCAATGGATAAAGTGATCATCGCCAAAAATCTTTCACTTGCTTACTCAAATGATGATACCATCATCAATAAAGCGAACTTTTCCATAGATACGGGAAGTTTTGTCTTCATCACCGGTGCGAGCGGGAGCGGGAAATCGACACTGCTTAAATCACTCTATGGAGCGCTTAAACCTATAGAAGGCAGCCTTGTTGTAGGTGGCGTGGAACTCAAAGGTGTCAGCACTAAAAAGCTGAATTTTTTACGTAAACATCTTGGTATTGTCTTTCAAGACTACAAGCTTGTCAAAGAGTGGACGATCGAGAAGAACATTATGCTGCCGCTTATCATTAACGGGTATGAGAAGAGTGTAACACAAAATCAGGTAGATTCTCTTTTAAAACATGTACGCTTGCAGCATCAAGCAGGAAAATACCCGCAAGAACTGAGTGGTGGAGAGCAGCAACGTGTGGCAATGGCGAGAGCTTTAGCACACAATCCAACCATCATCTTAGCCGATGAGCCGACAGGAAATCTTGATGACTACTCATCGCAGCTTATTTGGAACCTGCTTGAGGGGGCAAATGAGCAGCTTGGAACGACTATTATAGTTGTAACACACCATATTCCCGAGACTATGAAGGTTGAGTATAAGCACTATCATATCGAGTTTGGAGATATTCGTGAAGTCATTTAGAAACCATCTCTCACTTATCATCGCTCTTGTGAGCATTCTCTTTTCTATTCAGATATTTAACATAGTCGATCGCTCTATCAATGCCTATAAAGAGAAGCTTACGAAGAACTACTCGCTCGTCATTGTCAGTCAAAACAAACTGCTTCCAAAAGAGCTTAAAGCGCAAGTTCCAAATATTGCAGATGTTATAGAACTCTCGCCTGAACATGTCATAAAAAAGCTCAACACAAAAATAAGCAAAAACAATATGGAACTCCTCAAAGCGACACTGCCGAGATTTTATAAGCTAAAACTAAGTAAATATCCAAGCCCGCAAGAGATAGAAAAAATAAGAAAACAACTTTTAAAAATAAAATCCATTACAAAAGTGGAGAGCTTCTCTGCAACACACGATACCATTTACAATCTACTGTTGCTTTTTAAAACAGTCATTAGCGTACTTGCGTTTGCAATCTTGATTGTGACCGTTTTACTCATCTTTAAAGAGCTTCGTATCTGGCAGTTTAAACATAATGAGCGAATGAGTATTATGAGCCTTTTTGGGGCACCTACATGGCTGCGTTCAGCTGTGCTTTTTCGCCTAGCCATAGTCGATGCACTCATTGCTTCTGCCATAACATTTGTGATGTTTTCTTACATTGCATCAAGTAGTTGGGTACACGAACAACTTCAGACAATCGGCATAGAGATTGTCGTATTTGACAAGGTAGATGACTTTTTGAGTGCTTTGGCTATATCAGTATTGCTCTCTATTTTTTTAGCTGCGTTTATAGTTCTTGGGCATAAAGAAGAGGTATGATGCGCACTATTTTTCTAATACTTTTTTTACTTTTTGCTCCTCTTTATGGAGCAACGAGCATCGATAAAAAGATACATAAGACAAGCTCGCAGCTACACTCCTACAAAAAGAACTATGTCAGCATCAACAAGAAACTGAAGCAGACTGCTGATGCCATCTTGAAACAAAAAAGAGAGTTGCGTAAGCAGACAAAGTATCTTGAAGAACTCAAAGCTGAACTGCTTGGCAAAGAGTCAAGCTATAAAGAGAGCATCCAACAGCTCAGGCTACTGCGAAAATCACAAAGTGCACTCAAAGCAAAACAGGACAAAATAGAAGAGAAACTTGTCTTTTTTATAGCAAAGAGTGTCTCTTTATCGGTTGTTTTAGAAGAGAAATATACACAAAATGCAGACTCTTTGATACAGATAGAGATTTTAAAGAAGATGCTCAAATCATCTCAAGATGAAGCAAAGAAGTTAAACGCAGCTTTTTATGAAAATGAACAAAAAATAGAGCTGCTAAAATCTCATGCAAGTACGCTCCAAGCAAGCATAAACAGCATTGATAAAAAGAGAAAAAAGCTTGTGAAAATCACAAAAGAGAACAAGCGTGCTCTGGCAAAACTGCAAAAAGAGAAGGCTTCTTATACAAAACAGCTTAAAAGATTGATAAAGCGTCAAAATGCCCTCAAAAATACACTTGAGAGGCTCAATATTGTCAAGCGTGATGCCATCAAAAAAGAGCGAGAGCGAAAAGAGCGTGAAGCTGCGTTTGCAAGAAGAAAAAAGATCAACCTTGATGAAAATCTTCCAAAGGTGAAGCAGCACGGCAACAGTTACCAGAGTGTCAAGACCATCCGTTACAGAGGTCCAAAAACAATAGCACCGCTGAGCCGTTATACTATTACGAAAAAGTACGGACCATATACCGATCCGATTTACGGCATCAAAATATTTAACGAGTCTATCTCTTTGAGACCAAAGTCACCAAATGCAAAGGTAAAAAATGTAATGAATGGCAAGGTGATCTATGCCGATAATACAGCCGTGCTTGATAACATAGTCATAGTTGAGCATAAGAATGGGCTGCATACCATCTATGCAAATCTCTCACAAATCGCACCAAACATTAAAAAAGGAAAGAAAGTGCGACGAGGGGCTGTAATAGGACGTGTACGAGACGAACTGGTCTTTGAAGTAACGCAGAAAAATTACCACATCAACCCGATTCGTCTTTTTCGTTAGTGTTTAATCCACTCCCTTGCTTTTTCCAACTCATCGTTTGAAAAGACTTTGACTTCGCCGGGTACGGCGAAAGAGAAGATTTTCACACCGTTGATGATCCACTCTATATCACTGACTACTGCTATCTTTTCCCAAGCGTTAAAGAACATTACTCCTGCTTTGGCATCATCAAGCATTGCACCAAATTCATAGGAGTCGAACTCTTTAGATATATGATAAAGTACTCGTATCTTGTCATACTTTTTGAGCTTTGCTTCTATGGAAGGAATGAGAACTTCTTCATAATCTTTTGCCGTGACAACTCCACTGGCTGTGAACTCTAAGACATTACTCTGTGCATCATCATATACTTCTATCATCTTGACTCCTTTTGGTTTTATTATAATCATACTCCAATCAGTTTAAAAATACAATTTTATTTTGCTATAATTTCGAAAATAAAAAAGCAGAGAATATAATATGAAATTTATCCAAACACGTGGTGTCGATGCAAACAGAGCCCAAAAGGTAACTTTTTCTGAGGCTATTTTAAGTCCTATCGCATCTTTTGGCGGTCTGTATGTACCAGAAGAGCTTCCTCAGCTCGGAGAGGAGTTTTTAAACAAGCATTTGAACTCTTCGTATAAAGAGCTTGCAAAAGATATGCTTTCTCGTTTTGAGATAGATATTGATGACGCTGTCATAGATGAGGCGTTAAACCTCTATGACAAGTTTGATGATGCATCAAATCCTGTACCGGTTGTAAAAGTAAAGGAGAATCTCTACATCTCTGAGCTTTACCATGGACCAACCCGTGCCTTTAAAGATATGGCACTGCAACCTTTTGGTGTTGTACTCTCATCTATTGCACAAAGATTAAATGAGAACTACCTCATTTTGGCGGCTACAAGTGGAGACACCGGTCCAGCAGCGTTAGAGACTTTCAAAAATCGTGCAAATGTGAAAGTGGCTTGTATGTATCCTGATGGTGGTACGAGTGATGTGCAACGTTTGCAGATGGTGACAGAAGATGCCCAAAATCTGAAAGTCATTGGTATTCACGGTGTTTTTGATGATGCACAAACAGCGCTCAAACGTCTTTTGGCATCAGAGAGCTTTAAAGAGGCACTTGCAAAAAAAGATACAAAACTCTCAGCAGCGAACTCCGTGAACTTTGGTCGTATCATTTTTCAAATTATCTATCACATTCACTCATACCTTGAACTTGTACGCCAAAACGGCATTACAATGGGTGAAAAAGTCTACCTTAATGTGCCAAGTGGAAACTTTGGAAATGCACTTGGTGGTTACTACGCTTGGAAAATGGGACTGCCTGTTGAGAAGATCATCATCTCATCAAATGAGAACAATGTCCTTACAAAACTCATTCGTGATGGAAAGTATGACATTAGAGATTGTGAAGTGGTGGGAACGACTTCTCCTGCGATGGATATTTTAAAATCTTCAAATGTTGAGAGAGTGCTCTTTGATCTCTTTGGTGAGAGCAGAACAAAAGAGCTGATGCTTGATCTTGAGGCAAACAACGTGTATGAACTCACTGCCGATGAACTTGCCAAACTTCGCGAGTGTTTCGATGCAGACTTTTGTACAGGCGAAGAGGGGAAAAGATACATCAAAGAGATCTTTGAGTCTGAGCACTACTTGATGGATCCACATACCGCTACATGTATGAAATCATATGAGACTTGCTCAAAACCTGAGATAAAAACTATCGCATACTCAACTGCAGAGTGGACGAAATTCTCTCCTGTCATTGCCAATGCACTGACGGGTGAAGAAGATACAAGAGACATTGATGCGCTGAAGTCTATCTCTAAAGTTGCCGGACTTCCTATTCCTGCTATGATTAACGAGCTTTTTACAAAAGAGATTGCTCAAAAGACCATAATAGACAAAGAAGAAATAGAGTCTGAAATACTAAAGTTCTTGTAACTTTAGTATTTTCTTCTTTTATTTGAGACGCTCCTCAAGAGGTGCATCTTTTGGCATAAGTCCATACTTTGCCAAGTCTACTTTTATTTCATCTGCTTTTTTCTTGAGTATTCTCTGTATAACAGGGTTTCTGTCCATTTTATAGTTCTCAGTTTTTACGACATTCCCTTTTTTGTCAAAGTATTTTTTGATGCCGACCTTATAGTTGTTTTTGTAAAAGACCTCTGAGGATTTATTTCCATACTGATCCCACTCCGTCATAACACCTTCGCGTTTTCCGTTGACATAGTTTACTTCTGAGCCTAATACACCGTTGTTGTAGTACATCTTTTGTATGCCGTCTTTTTGGCCGTTTACAAAATTGACAACGAGTTTTTTATTTCCATTGTCATAATAGGAGGTGTAGAGTCCATTCTCTTTACCGTTTGTGAAGTTTACTTTTGATTTTATGGCACCGGTGTCCGTTAACCAGTAGGTCATACCGTTGCGTTTACAGTTCTTGTAGGTAGCTTTTTGGGTTTTGTCTTGAAGTGTATACTCTTGGGGATTTTTACAAACAAGCGTTTTGGTTGTTGTCGCACTCAGCGAATTTGCTAAGAGCAAGATACTAGAGAGTAGCATGAAAG